>DATHIG010000612.1:0-5956 GCA_035490035.1 Actinomycetes bacterium | reverse complement strand
GGGCCGGGCGGCCAGGCCGGAGGCGTTCCTCGGCGACCTCGGGCCACCTCGGGGACCGCTCGGCTGCCCGTTCTGCCCGGGCAACGAGCACATGACCCCACCGGAGGTGTGGGCCGACCGCGACCCGGGCACCGATCCCGACCGGCCCGGCTGGCGCGTCCGGGTGGTGCCGAACAAGTTCCCGGCCTTCGCCGGCCCACCTTCCAAGGCGGCCGGCAACGGGGGGTTCGGGGGGCCGCTGGAGCCGCCGGCGGCGGCCACCCGGAGCAACCGCGGGCTCTACCGGTCGGCGCCGACCGCCGGGGTCCACGAGGTGGTCGTCCACAACCCCGACCACCAGGCCACCCTGGCCGACCTGCCGGTGCCGGCGGTGGCGCGGACGATGGCCGCCTGGCGCCTGCGCCTGGCCGCCCACCGCGACCGCGAGCTCGGCGCGGTGCTGATCATCGTCAACCAGGGCCGCACCGCCGGCGCCTCCCTCGAGCACCCCCACAGCCAGTTGTTCGGCACCGTCGGGCGGCCCGACCGGGTCACGGCCGAGCTCGACCGGCTGACCGGGGACGCCTGCGCCGCCTGCGCCACCGTGGCCGCCGAGCGCGACGGCTCAAGGCTGGTCGGCCGGACCGGCGACCTGCTCACCATCTGCCCCTGGGCGTCGGCGGCCCCGTACGAGGCCCTGCTGCTGCCGCCGGAGCACCGGTCCCGCTTCGAGGACGGCGGCCCGGACGACGTCGCCGTGGCGACCGCCCTGCGGGAGCTGCTGCGGCGGTTTCGCGGCGTCGCCGGCGCCAACGCCCCCTACAACCTGGTCCTGCATTCGGCGCCGCCGGGGGTCGAGGACTTCCACTGGCACCTGCACCTGTTCCCCCGCCTCACCACCTACGGCGGGTTCGAGCTGGGCACGGGCGTCGTCATCAACGTCGTCGACCCCGACCGGGCCGCCGCCGCCCTGCGGGCGGCTACCGGCTCTTGAACCGGGCCTTGCCCGGGCCGTTGGCCACGAACGAGGCCATGCCCTCGGCGGCGTCCTCGGTGGCGAACAGCGACTGGAAGGCGTGGCGCTCCAGCAGCAGGCCGGTGTCGATGCCGGCGTCCAGCCCGCCGTCGATGGCCTGCTTGGCCGCCCGAAGGGCCAGCCCAGGCCCGCCGGCGTAGCGGGCGGCGGCGCGGCGGGCCGCCTCGTACACCTCGGCGGCCGGGTGGACCTCGTCGACCAGCCCCATCGCCTTGGACTCGGCGGCGCCGTAGAAACGGCCCGAGTAGATCATCTCCTTGGCTCGTGCCGGCCCGACCAGGCGGGGCAGCCGCTGGGTGCCACCGGCGCCGGGGATGATGCCGAGCAGGATCTCGGGCTGGCCGAAGCTGGCATCCTCGGCCGCGAAGCGGAAGTCGGCCGTCAGGGCCAGCTCGCAGCCGCCGCCGAGCGCGTAGCCGGTGACCGCGGCGATCACCACCTTGGGGATGCGGGCCAGGGCGGTGAAGGCCGCCTGCAGGTCGGCCGTGCGGGCCGAGATGTCGGCGAAGCTGCGGGCGTTCATCTCCTTGATGTCGGCCCCGGCCGCGAACACCTTCTCGCCGCCCCACAGCACCACCGCGCCGACCCGCTCGTCCAGGCCGGCCTGGGCCGCGGCCTCCCGCAGCTCGTCCTGGACCTGGGCGTTGAGCGCGTTCACCGGCGGCCGGTCGAGCCGGATGGTCCCGACCCGGCTGGCCTGGTCGACGTCCAGACGTACGAACTCACCCACCAGCGGTCCCTCCCGGCTGTTCGGCAGTGGCGGCCGATTCTATCGACGGGCGAGGGCGCCGGTACCGGCCAGGCGGGCGGCCCGGTCGTCCTGGCGGGCGGTGGTCCGTCGCACCACCCGCAGGGCGAGCAGGCCGGTGAGGACGGTGAGCAGGTCGGCGAGGACCTGCATGCCGGCCGAGGGCTGGAAGCGGTCGAGCTGCTCGGGGAGCAGGCCGAGGAGCATGACGTCGGCGGCGGCGTGCACCGCCTCGGTGGTGATGCTGCGGACCAGCACCGAGGCCAGGAACGCCAGCCACCACCAGCCCAGCAGCTCGGCCACCGGGCGGCGCCGCCAGCTGTCGGACTGGTCGGGCAGCTCCGGGTCGCTGGCTCGCCAGATGTCGTTCAGCAGCTGCTTGGGCCGGAACAGGCTGAACAACGGCAGCAGCCAGGCACCGACCGCCCACCAGGGCCGGTAGCGCAGCCGCCTGGCCCCCAGCGCCGGCAGGTTCAGGTAGGCGCGCCGGAACCAGGCCAGCCACAGCCCGGCGGTGACCAGGAACCACAGTGCCTGGACCAGGCCGACCCAGAGGTACAGGTCGCCGCCGGCGTCGCCGTCGCCGAGCAGCAGCCCGGCCGCCTCGGTGTCACCGACATTGGCCAGGGCGCTGGCCAGCGCGAGCAGGATCGACACCCAGAGGGCGCGGCCGAGCCGCCTGGCCGGCCGCCGCAGCGGCAGGTATCCCTCCAGGGCGCCCGCCGGCGCCCACCGGGGCGGCCCGGGGCCGGGCGGCCGCGGCAGCGGGGCGGGCGGGACCGGAGCCGCGGCGGGGCCCCGGCGCGGAGGGGTGGTGGCGAGGGCGTTGCCGGCGGCGGCGACCAGGTCACGGCAGGACGGGAACCGGTCCTCCTTGGCCTTGGCGAGGGCCCGGCGAACGACCTGGTCGATGGCGGGGGGCAGGTCGGGCCGGACGGCGGTGACCCGGGGCGGGACGGCCTCCAGGTGGGCAAGCAGCACGGCCTCGCTGGAGCCTCCAGGGAACGGCGGCCGGCCGGTCAGGCACTCGTAGAGGACGCAGCCGAGCGCGTAGCCGTCGGTGCGGCCGTCGACCGCCTGGCCGGCGGCCTGCTCGGGGGCCGCGTACCTGGGGGTGCCGAGGAACGTCCCGAGTCCGGTGATCGAGCGGTCGTCGCTGTCAGCCCTGGCCAACCCGAAGTCGACCAGGTAGACGTGCTCGGCGTCGCCGTCCAGGACCGGGGGCAGCAGCAGGATGTTCCCCGGCTTGACGTCGCGGTGGACGAGGCCGCTGGCGTGGGCGGCGTCAAGGGCGCGGGCCACCTGGTCCAGGATGGCCAGGGTGCGGCCGGGGTCGAGCCGGCCGTCGACCTCGAGGACCCGCCGCAGGTCGGACGCGGCAACGTAGCGCATGGCCAGGTAGAGCAGGCCCCGGTCCTCGCCGGCCCGGTAGATGGGGACGATGTTGGGATGGTCGATGGCGGCGGCAACCCGCATCTCGCGCAGGAACCGGGCCCGGAAGTCCGGGTCGCTTGCCAGGGCCGGGGGCAAGAGCTTGAGGGCGACCGGCCGGCCGCCAAGCCCGGTCTCCTCGGCCCGGTACACCACACCCATGCCGCCGCTGCCGACCGGCTCCACGATCCGGTAGCCGGCCACCTCCGTCCCGGCGGCGGGGTCGGGGCCCATCGCCACCTCCACACTCCGCGACCACGCCAGCGCCCGACTACCCCCCGATCCGCCCCGGCAACCGGGTCGGCTTCTCCAGGAGCGCGGCCACGGCGGCCCGGCCGACCAGGCCGGCCGCCCCGGTCACCGGAATCGCCACTCAAGCCCTCCCCGTGTCGGCACGACATGGTCTACTGTAGGCAACGACCGGGTCTGCCCGAGTGTCCGTTAGGGCGCGTCGCTGCGGCTCGGTCCAGCTATGTCCGTCCACAGGCACAAGGAGCTCGGCAACGTGATCAAGCAGACCCCGGTGAAGGGCAGCGACAAGGTCAAGGTCAACTTCGTCCTCGCCAAGGACACGGTCGCCGGCAAGGTGTCGGTGGTCGGCGACTTCAACGGCTGGGACCCGATGGTCCACCCGCTGCGGCCGCGCAGCAACGGCACCCGCAGCATCGCCATCACCCTCCCCGCCCAGCGGCGGTTCGCCTTCCGCTACCTGGACGAGGCCGGCCGGTGGATCGACGACGACGCCGCGCATGCCTACGAGGACAACGGCATCGGCGGCGTCAACAGCGTGGTGCACACCTGAGGGCAGCAGCTCAGCAGTCCTGCAGGTAGCTGGAGCCCGGTGCCAGGAAGGGTCGCGGGCTCCGCGCAGGACCGCTCGTGACCTGCTCAGCGCATCGGGCACCAGGGTCAGGCCGGGCTGGGCCGGTGGTCAGAACCTGGGGGGTTCGGTGTACTCGCCCCAGACTCCCTTGAGGGCGGCGGCCATCTCGCCGACGGTCGCCTCGACCCTGGCGGCGTCGACCAGCCGGGGGATGAGGTTGTCGTCGGTGGCGGCCGCCGCCGTCAGGGCGGCGAGGGCGGCGTCGACGGCCGCCTGGTCGCGGGCGGCGCGCCGCCTGGCCAGCTCGGCCTTCTGCTCGCGCTCGACCTCGGCCGAGATGCGCAGGATCTCCAGTGGCTGGTCGTCGTCGGTGACGTACTTGTTGACCCCGACGATCACCTTCTCGCCCTTCTCCAGCTGCTGCTGGTAGCGGAAGGCGGCGTCGGCCATCTGCTGCTGGAACCAGCCCTGCTCGATGCCGGCGAGCACGCCCTCCAGCATCCGCCCATCGCCGAACCGGTCGATGCGCGCGAAGATCTCCTCGGCGCGTTGCTCCATCAGGTCGGTCATGTGCTCCACGTACCAGGAGCCGCCGAGCGGGTCGATGACGCTGGCCACGCCGGTCTCCTCGGCGATCACCTGCTGGGTGCGCAGCGCGACCCCCGCCGCCCGTTCGGTGGGCAGGGCGAACACCTCGTCGAGGGCGTTGGTGTGCAGCGACTGGGTGCCGCCGAGCACCGCCGACATCGCTTCGAGCGCCGTGCGAACGATGTTCAGCTCGGGCTGCTGAGCGGTCAGCGACACCCCGGCGGTCTGGGTGTGGAAGCGGAGCTGGCAGGCCTTGTCGGTGGTGGCGCCGTAGCGCTCGCGCATCCACCTGGCCCAGATGCGCCTGGCCGCCCGGAACTTGCCGATCTCCTCGAAGAAGTCGACGTGGGCGTCGAAGAAGAACGACAGCTGGGGGCCGAGCACGTCGACGTCGAGGCCGCGGCGCCGCCCCAGCTCCACGTAGGCGAACCCGTCGGCCAGGGTGAAGGCCAGCTCCTGGGCGGCGGTCGCCCCGGCCTCGCGGATGTGGTAGCCGGAGACCGAGACCGGATGGTAGCGGGGGACCTCGGCGGCGCAGAACTCGAACAGGTCGCCGATCAGGCGCAGGTGCGGCTCGGGCGGGAACAGCCACTCCTTCTGGGCGATGTACTCCTTGAAGATGTCGGTCTGCAGGGTGCCGTCGAGCTTGGAGATGGTGGCGCCCTGGCGCTCGGCCGCGACCAGGTACATGGCGAACAGCATCGGCGCCGGGCCGGAGATGGTCATGGAGGTGGTCAGCTCGTCCAGCGGCAGCCCGTCGAACAGCACCTCCACGTCGGCCACCGAGTCGACGGCCACACCGCAGTGGCCCACCTCGCCGAGCGAGCGCGGGTCGTCGGAGTCGCGGCCCATCAGGGTCGGCATGTCGAACGCGACCGAGAGGCCGCCGCCCCCCTGGCCGATCAGGTACTTGTAGCGCTGGTTGGTCTCGCGGGCGTTGCCGAACCCGGAGAACTGCCGGATGGTCCAGGGCCGGCCCCGGTACATCGACCGGTACACGCCGCGGGTGAACGGGTACTGGCCGGGGACGCCGATGCTGGCGGCGACGTCGCGGTCGGGATGGTCGAGCGGGTCGTAGAGGGGTGCGACCTGCTCACCGGACAGGGTGGTGAAGTCGGCGTCCCGTTCCCCCTTGGCCGCGTACTGCTCCTGCCACCGCTGGCGCAGCGCTCGGAGCGCTCCGGGCGCGTCGGCCCCGGTCGCGGCGTCCTTGTCGGGCATCGGCGGTCTCCTGGGTTGGCCGGGCTGTTCCCCCGATTGTAGGCGCCGCGTGGCGCCGGTCCGAGCTCACGCGACCGTGACCGTGACCCTCAGCCGGAGGTGGGCGGTGACCCCGATCGCGGTGACGTCC
>DATHIG010000611.1:0-2283 GCA_035490035.1 Actinomycetes bacterium | reverse complement strand
AGCAGGTCCGGTCGATGATCCGCTGGGAGGCGGTGATCATGGCCGCCATCGGCACCACGGTCGGCCTAAGCTTGCGTTTTAACCCTGGCGCTGGTCGTAGGGGTTGTGGGTGGGCTGACTGGTGACGGTGGGCGGCCACCGTGTGATCCTTCGGACAGACGAGAAGTAGGTCACGAAGGAGACGACGGTGGCCGCTGCTGGAAGTGTGCACCCATCCGGGCTGCCCGCCTACTGTGATGCCTCGGCGGCGTTGGCGCGGCTGCGAGCGTTCCGCGCCGAGCTGTACGGGTGCTGCCCGCGCCGCGCGGATGCGCTGGTCGACCTGGCCGATGCGCTGCTGAGCACCCAGGGCCCCGTCGCGTCGCTGCCGCATCTCAGCCTGGAGCCAGCCCATCGGCGCGGCTGGGGCAGCCTGTATGCCGCGCTGGCCCGCGGCCACATCGACGCCGAGCGGCTGCGGGACCTGCTGGCCCGCAATCGGTTGGTTGGTGGGCAGCCGATCTATGCGGTCGATGTCACCACCTGGCCGCGCTGCGACGCCGAGTGCTCCCCCGAACGCGGCCTGTACTACCACCCCTCGCGCCACTCGGCCGGCCAGCCGATCGTGGCCGGTTGGGCCTACCAGTGGATCTGCCAGGTCAGCTTCGACCGGGACTCCTGGACCGCCCCGGTGGATGCCCGCCGGCTGCGACCAGCCGACGACACCGACCACACCGCGGCCGTGCAGATCCGCGCGCTGCTGGCTCGCCTGCCTGCTGGCGGGCCCGCCCCATGGTTTGTGTTCGACGCCGGCTACGATTCCGCGCAGCTGTCGCTGGACCTTGCCGACGCTGGCGTGGCGGTGCTGGTGCGGCTGCGATCCGACCGCTGCTTCTACGCCGACCCGCCACCACGCCCACCTGGCGCCAACGGCCGCCCGCGTCGCCATGGCGCCAAGTTCGCCTTCGCCGACCCGACCACCTGGCCCACCCCGACCGCCAGCCACACCGTCAACGACGATCAGTACGGCACCGTGACCGTGCACGCCTGGGCCGGGCTGCATCCCAAGCAGCACCGCCATCCCGGTCATGGTTCCGGCGGGCCACGGCCGATCGTGCGCGGCACCATCGTCCGCGTGGCTGTCCAGCGGGTCCCCGCCAAGACGCGTCCGCCGAAGCTGTTGTGGCTGTGGTGGGCCGGCCCCGGCCCGCTCGACCTGGACCTGGCGTGGCGGGCATATGTCCGCCGGTTCGACCTGGAGCACACCGTCCGCTTCTGTAAGCAGACCCTCGGCTGGACCACCCCACGGCCCCGCCATCCCGCCCAGGCCGACCGCTGGACCTGGCTGGTCCTGGCCGCCTACGCCCAGCTGCGCCTGGCCCGACAGCTCGCCGACGACCAACGCCTGCCCTGGGAGCGGCCCCGACCGCCCGGCAAGCTGTCCCCCTACCGGGTGCGACGGGGGTTTCCGCGCCTGCTGTGCGCACTCGGGTCGCCGGCTGCTGCGCCGAAACCCGCCGGTCGCTCCCCGGGCCGACCCAGGGGCCGTTGCTCGGGGCCCGCGGTCCGCCACCCGGCCATCAAAAAGCCCAACAACAAGTCGCCGACGACCGCCAAGGCCGCCTGACCGGCCCAGCCCGCCCTCCCCCTCTGTCGACCCCGGTCGACGGCCACCCCAGCATGCCCGAAGGGGTTAAAACGCAAGCTAAGAAGAAGTACGGCGTTCACGGTCTTTTGGACGTTGACGCCGGTCCCTTCCCAAAACGTAGATTCCTGCCGCCTCAAGGACCCCATGGGAGCGGGCCCCGCGAGGATCCCGCGAGGTAGGGCATCGCTGCGCCTCTGGCTCCCCGCCGGGTGGAGCAGAAATGAACGGTCCGCTCCCTACCGTTGCCTGGACGCCGTTCTCCACCGTTCGGGCCCCTGTCCATCTCCGATGTGGGAGTAACCACCCAGTCTGGGCCGCTCCAGCCAGCACGCAGGCTGGTTGGCGCTTGCATGCGGGACCACGCCGAGGAGCTATTCCACTGTACGTCGGGCCTCGTTTGGAGTCCTGGATGCCCCGCTACGCGGTGACCCGCAGGATCCACAGGCCGGTGTTCATGTCGCTGGCGAGCACCAGGTCCCGTTCGGCGTCGTAGTACACCCCCCACACCTGGGGCGTCTGGGACAGCGTGCCCCGCTGCGACGGCTTGACCGGGTTGTGGCCGGCCGGTGGGACGAAGGAGGCGATCTCGGTGGGGCTGGTCGGGTCGCTTACATCCAGCACCCGGACCCCGTCCGAATACCAGGAGGCGTACAGGG
>DATHIG010000610.1:0-2330 GCA_035490035.1 Actinomycetes bacterium | reverse complement strand
GCACCGGGGTGGTGGTCGGCCCCTGGGTGGTCGTCGGCACCTGGGTGGTCGTCGGCACCTGGGTGGTCGTCGGGGCCTGGGTGGTGGTCTGCGATCCGGCAAGCGTCGTGGCAACTGGCCCGTCGGTCGTGGGCGTCGGCTGCGTTGTGACCGTGACGAGACCCGAAGTGACCGGGGGCTGGCGAATGGCGGCAATGAGCACCTGCCCCGGGAGCATCCCCTGCTCCTGGAGGCGCTCCAGCGCGGCCCCGACCGGAGCCAGCTTCGCATCCAAGGCTCGCATCTGGCTGAGGTTGCCGGTGTCGCGCACGGCCTCCTCCACGGCCTGCTGAGCGTCCACATAGGCCTGGTGGAGGCGCACGATGGCAGGCAGGATGCGGTCGGCCTCGGCCGCATTCAACTGGATCAGCCGGTTGAGCTCGTCCAGGCGGTTGTCGGCAATCCTGATCCGCTGGTTTGCCTCCCAGGTGCTCGACCAGCTGACGGCGGTAACCTGAAGCTGTTCGACGGCCAGCTTGACGGGATACAGGGCCTGGCCGGGTAGGGCCGAGGCCGACGCCATGGTGGCGGGCAGGACGGTCAGGGCGGCGGCCAGGGCGACAGCGGCCACCCGGCGGCGCCACCGGCTGGCCTGTGGCCGTGGCCGGGTCGGCAGGGCCACCACCTTGGCCTCGCCGTCCAGCATCATCCCCAGGTGCCGCTCGGCCGCCTCGGGATCCAGCTCCACGCCGGCCAACGCAGCGCGCAGCCTGGCCGCCGTCTCGACCAGCGGGGCGAGGTCGTCGTCAACCTCGACCAGGCGCCCGTCCAGCGCGGCGTCCAGCTTGTCCAACCGCTCCTTGCGACGACGCATGCTCACCCCTGTTCCACCTGCCTCGTCAGGCGTGCGGGGTCAGAGGACGGAGACTGAAGCTCTGGGGAACTTGTGTCGTTGGTCACCCCGAGCACCCGGGCCAGGCTGGCCAGGCCGCGGTGCTGCAGCGCCTTGACCGCGTCGGTGGACTTGTTGAGGATCCCGGCCACCTCGGGGGCGGTGAGGTTGGCGGCCAGGCGCAGCAGCAGCACCTCGCGCTGGTCGGGGGTGAGCTGCCGCAGGGCGGCCAGCACCCGGTCACCCTCGACCCGGTCCAGCGCGAGCTGCTCCGGGTCCATCGCCCCGCCGGCCAGGGCGGCCTCCTCGAGCAGGTCATCCAACGGCTGGACCAGGTTGCGGACCTGGCGGCGGCGGTAGTCGGACAGATCGTGGTGGGCGATGCGGAACAGCCAGCCGCCGAGCGCCTCCACCGGGCCACGGAAGCGGGGCAGGCCCTCGATCGCGCTTTTGAAGACGTCGCTGGTGAGGTCCTCGGCGGTGGGGCGGTCGCCGACCGCGGCTAGGAAGAAGCGGAAGAGGGCGGGGGCGTAGGCGGTGTAGACGCGGGTGACGGCGCCCGGCTCGCGGCGGCGCGCACCAGCCAGATCAGCCGCTGTCAGGCTGACTCGGCTGACCCTCTCCTGCTTCCCCCCGGTCCCGGGCACCGGCCACCAGCTTCCGGTCAAACGTGGCGATGAGGCTATCGGATCGGCTCAACTCCAGCTAGCCCTCGAGCGCGCGTCCCTCCCATCTCAAGTCATGGGTAGTCTGCCGTGCCGCAGTCCCGCCAGCGGTAGCAGAAAAAGCAGGCCTTCAGCCTCCCAACACTTCTGATGGCCGCCTGCCGCAACCAGGCGCCAGCAAGGTGACTGCTCATCGTCCTTGATTCGGGCCGTGACCTGCGGGAGTAGCGGTTCCGGACCCCTCCGGCCACGCCGCACGAGTCGCCGTGTCCAGGTAGCGGCCCGCAAGGACCACCCCGTCTCCATGCTCGTGCCGACGCCCAGTATGCGGCCGGACGCCCGTCCGAGCCTCAGACCGCCGCAGACACACCAAGATGGCCATCGACACCAGCCTGGCCACGTCTGCCGAACACCAGCCGTCCGAAGGGCGGTCGTTCCGGAAGCAGCGGACGGTCAATCCGCCGATCGCTCTCTCGTTACAACCTCCTCTACTCTTTCTCAAGGCCGACACGGCGGTCACAGGGCACCAACCCAGGTCCGACCGGGCCGCCTACCGAGCGTGCAACCCGGGTCGTTATGCTCGTTCTCGCCGGTGGAACCCCACAACACAGGAGAGCCTGCCATGGAGGTCGCCGACAAGGTCCGCAAGGCAGCCCCGGAAGACCTTCCCGAGATCAGCACCGCGCTCAGCCGTGCGTTCTTCGACGACCCCCTGTTTGCGTGGGCGGTCCAGGATGATGAGCGGCGACAGCGGCTGCTCCCGGAGTTCTTCGCGCTCTTTGCCAGAGCGTTTC
>DATHIG010000609.1:0-2714 GCA_035490035.1 Actinomycetes bacterium | reverse complement strand
TACTTCCACCCGATGGTGGCCGGCGTGATGGTCCCCACCGTGGCCCTGCTCGGGCTGATGGCAACGCCCTACATCGACCGGAACCCGTCGATGCGCCCCGAGAACCGCAAGCTGGCCATCATGATGTTCACGACGTTCCTGATGTTCTGGGCGATCCTGGTGCTGGCCGGCTCCTTCTTCCGGGGCCCCGGCTTCAACTGGGTGTGGCCGTGGACCGAGACCTGCTCCACCGTGGCCCATCCGGACAAGACCTGCCTGTTCTTCGAGTTCTAGAGAGGAAACCGATGGCGACCACCCCAGGGGCCCGACCGGCCACGCCCCGGCCGCCGGCCAAGAAGCCGCAGGTGAGCCGGCGGTCGTTCCTGCGCACCGCGTGGCTGGCCTCCCTGGGAGCTGCGGTGACGGGGTTCGGGGCCGGGACGGTGTACTTCCTGTGGCCCAACCTGAGCGAAGGCTTCGGCAGCAAGATCGAAGCCGGGACCAAGTCGAAGATCGACGGTGACATCAAGGCCAACGACGGCTTCGCCTACATCCCCGACGGCCGCTTCTACCTGGTCCCCTACGACGACAGCGCCGACACCGAGGGCATCTACAAGGATGTCGCCGGCGGCGGCTACATGGCGCTGTACCAGCGCTGCGTCCACCTCGGCTGCCGGGTGCCCTGGTGCGCCACCGCCCAGTGGTGGGAGTGCCCCTGCCACGGCTCCAAATACAACCAGGCCGGCGAGTACAAGGAAGGGCCGGCCCCGCGGGGGCTCGACCGCTTCGCCATCACCGCACGCGGGGACCAGATCGTGGTCGACACCGCCAAGGTGGTCACCGGCCCGCCCCGGGGCACCAACACCACGGGCCAGGAGCTCGAGGGCCCGCATTGCGTCGGCGGCGGCGAGGAGGCCTAGCCGATGAGCCGAACCCTCGTCCTCCTGCTGCTCGTCCCGACCACGATCCTGCTGTTCATCGCCCTGATCCTCGTCATCAGCTCGGCCAGAGAGAAGGCCCGCCGGGCCGGGCCGGCCGCTCCGCCGTCTCGCCGCCCCGGTCCCACCGACGAGGCCCTGGAGGGCAGGCTGCTGGAGAACTACCAGATCGCCGGGGTCGCCCTCACCGTGTTCCTGGCTGTGCTCCTGCCCTTCCTGTACCTGCGCGAGCCGGCCAGGCAGAAGGAGGCGGCCAACAAGGAGCTCAAGGAGTCGGTCCGGCTCGGCAAGGCGACCTTCGAGGAGTTCTGCGCCCGCTGCCACGGCCCGGAGGCCGAGGGTGGCGTGGTCAAGCGCTACGTCACCCCGGGAGTCAAGAACGCCAAGCCGACCGATGTGCCGGCCCCCAACCTGCGCGAGATCTACTCCCGGCACCCCGACGAGGATGTGGCCACGGTGGCCTGGACCGCGATCCAGAAGGGCCGGCCGCCCACGCCGATGCCGACCTGGGGCGTGCGCTACGGCGGGCCCATGAACGACCAGCAGATCACCGACCTGGTCAACTACCTGTTGTCCATCCAGAGCGACGACAAGCAGCGGCCGCAGCTCGAGTTCGAGGCCCTGCGTCGTGAGTAGGCAGCCAAGGAGGCGTCCGCGCCCGTGAAGGGTCTCCTCGTCGTTCTCACCGCCTTCGTGCTCCTGCCCGGGTCGGTGTACATGCTGCTGGCGTCCAACTTCGGCGCGCTGAAGGGCTACCTGATCGCCGCCACCGCCTTCTTCGGCTTCATGGTGATGCTGTCGGCGATCTGGACGTTCGGGCTGCCCGGCACGCCGGCGCTCACCGGTCCCAAGGGCGTGGATCCGACGTTCAAGTTCTTCACCATCGACGACCCGGCGGCCAGCACCTACGACAGCGTCCGGAACTTCCAGGGCGGCGCAGGCAACGGCTGGGAGGCGGCCCCGGAGGGCGAATTCGCGGCCGGCAGCGAGCAGGAGACCCTCAGGGCCGACCTGGAGACGGCCCGGCAGCGGGCGGTCGCCGACCTGATCGAGGAGACCAACAAGGAGGTCAAGGACTCCAGCGAGGAGCTGGACGTCACCAACCTCGACCCGAAGGTCTTCTACACCATCCAGGACGGCATCGAGGTGGCCGCGGTGGTGATCTCGCCCAAGGACCTACCGGCCGGATCGGGGCTCAAGCGGCCCGACTTCTCGCCCAAGACCACCTTCGCCTACCGCGACCCGGGCGCCCCGTACCTGCCGAGCATCCTGTTCCTGGCCGGCTCGCTGGTGCTGTTCGTGGTCCACATGCTGCTGCTCGGATGGGTCGAGCGGCGCCGGCCGCTCGGGGTGGCGCTGCGGCCCACCGCCGAGGGCGAGCGCCAGCCGGCAGGTGCCGGCGCCCGCCGCTAGGACCGGCCGACACCCTCCCGCCGAGCTTCTGAGCCTCGGCCGCGGCCTGGTCCACCTCGACCGCTATTCCTGCGCAGGCTCCTGGCTGACGACCCGGAACCGCAGATGGGCGGCGTGGGGCGAGGGGTTGCCCTGCTGAGCGTGACTCAGCTTACCCGCTTCAACTTGCGCCAGCCGCCGGCGCGGTTGTTGGCGATGATGTGCTTGAACATGGCGGAGAGGGCGGGCGCGTTGATCGTCTCGCCCTGGCGGACGGCCACGGTGCGGGCGGTCTTGTTGTCGTGGCCGGCGGTGATGATCCCCTCGGGATCAGGGACGATGGCGCCGTCGTAGAGAAAGACGTTGACGTGGTCCTTGGCCGCCAACAGGGCGCAGATGTTGCCC
>DATHIG010000608.1:0-2356 GCA_035490035.1 Actinomycetes bacterium | reverse complement strand
ACCGTCGTTGCCGTGCCGGAAGTCGTGGGTGGAGATCGACGGACCTGGTCCCACCAGATCGTTGACCACGTCGTCGAAGATTCCGATCGCCCCGCCGTACAGGTGCCCTTGCAGGTGGCGGCCGACCTGGTCCTGTGAATTGCCCAGTCCATTGGGCTCCCGGTCGCTCCCGCTGGCCAGCAGCAGCCGCGCCGACTCCACCGCACCGGCTGCGACGACCACGTCCTCCGTGCCTACAGTGAGGCGCCAGCGTGACCCGCCGACCTCACCGACCAGGTCGACGCCATTGACCCGTCCTGTGACGTCGGTGACGATCCGCTCCGCACGGGTCCCGAGCAGGACGCTGAGGTTTCCGGTCGCCGCCGCCCGGGCGAGCACGGTGTTGTGCGAACCGTTCTTGGCCTCGACGGGGCAGGTGAATCCGACGCACTGCCGGCAGCGAGGGCACGCCGCCCGACCGTCGTAGGGCGTGGAGTTGATCGCCAGCGGCACCGGCACAGTGGTCAGGCCGATCGCCTCGGCACCCATCAGCAGCCGACGGGCGGGCGCGGTCAGGGGCATTGGTGACATCGGGTACGGCCGCGAACGTCGAGTCGACCCGGCGTGGGGTTCGGCGGAGCCGCAGACCCCGATCTCGTACTCGGCCTGGGTATAAAACGGCTCCATCTCGTCGTAGCCGATGGGCCAGTCGGCCAGCGCGCTGCCGTCCGGTATCCCGTACGTGCTCGCCATGGCGAAGTCCTCCTGCATGAACCGCCAGGCCTGCGCGCCGTACACCCGGGTGCCGCCGCCGAACGTGTCGGCGTTGCTGCCGTAGCGCGGGTCCCACGCCGGTAACACGACCGGGTCCGCGCCCAGCAAGAGAGTGCGCGGGTTCTCCGCCGACGAGCGCAGCGTCCGATGATCCAGCCCACTGTCGGTACGGGCGTTGCGCAAGTGATCGCGAGCCAGGTAGGCCGTGTCCGGGTAGTCGCCCCGCTCCACGAGCAGCACCGACCGGCCGGACTGCGCCAGCGCCCAAGCCGCTACCCCGCCGCCAGCACCCGAACCCACCACCACCGCGTCGTAGCGCGCGGCCACCTGGTCACGCCGAATGATCGGGCCGCGGGCCGGCATCCAGACGTCCTCCGTCAGCCAGCCGCCCGCTGGGGCCGGACTCCAGCCCAACATCCGCCAGGAGACGGCATCGTCGTTGCCGCCGTTGCCGGGGTCGGCGTAGAACCCGGCGTTGACCAGCTGAGCGAACCAAACGAAGTCGGGGTCGTCGACCAGACCGTCGAGGACAGCCGCGCGGGCGGCGACATCCAAGTCGGCGAACCGCCCCCCGGCCCGTCGGTCGAGCATGTCCAACACCGCGATCACCCGGGCAGCCCAATCCGGACGCTCACTCCCGGTGATCAAGCTCCAGAACCGCAGCCCACCGGCCTGGGAGGCCGAGGGGAAGTCGTCGGCCGGCACAACGGCGTCGATCGCGACCCGCAACCGCTCGACCTCGGCCTCGGCCTCGGCCTCAAGTGCATCCATCTAGTGCGTCCTTTGCATTCAAGGTCGAGTCGAGTCGGCGGTTGGGACCACGTTGAAAATCGACACGTGAACATCGGCCAGTGCGAGGGACGGGCCCCAGGCTAGGAACTCGCCGATCTCGTTCCCGGTTGCATGACGTCACGCTAGACCTCCCTCGGTCAGTCCAGGGAGTCCCTGAAAGTGACCCCGTCCGGTTGCGGGCATAGAAGGTCAGCAGCGGCGGAGCCCTTGGCAGTGCTCGCCATTGCAGGCAGCCGTCCGAGGCATCGAGAAATGCAAATGGCGCACTTGAAGATCGATACCTTGCGAAGTGCCGGTAGGACGCCGTGCCCGCCTGCCGCAGTTCAGGCATTGGAGCCCGAGACGCTGATACCAGTGAGCCCCGCTGGCCGCGACGCCATGGCTGCCCGGCAGTCCCTTAGTGTTTGGTGGTGGGGCAGCCTGCCGCACGGGCGACCTGGTGGCGGGCAGTCTGGGTAGCCCGGGTGCGCGGCCGCGCCGGGCAGCTCCAGGGCCGCCTCGCCGTCCAGCAGCAGGGGCGCCCCGGCTCCTGGTCCGGGGCCGGGCGCTTCAAGGTCACCAGCCGCGCCCCTTTGAGCGCCGCCGCGGTTTGGTCCAGCTCCCGGCCCCGGCCGATCGTTGTGCGCGGGTGCAAGACCCCGGCCAGGGCCGCCGCTGCTTCCAGCAGATGCTCACAGTTATCCAGCACTAGCCCCTGACCTTCTCGTTACGAAGGCATGGCGTCGATCTGAAATAGCTTGCCGCTTGGGGTCTCCAGGATCTCCATTCGAACGCCCGATCGGGCCTGGCGAGGCCGACGGCGCGGGCTGCC
>DATHIG010000607.1:0-3273 GCA_035490035.1 Actinomycetes bacterium | reverse complement strand
GCCAGGTCGGACGTCGCCGCTCCTGGACCGGTTGGATCTGGGCGCCGTTGTGCGCCCGCCGGACGTCGAGGTCGGAGACATAGCGGCGCAGCGCCGCGAGCTGCCGTTCGCGGTTGTCGTCCTGCTCTGGAGGCATCGTTCCCCCCTCCTGCCCGATCGACCGGGCCCGACCGGCACGCGAGCGCGCGTACCCGGCGTGTCCTACCAACAACGCTGTGACAGCCTAACCGGGCGTCCCGGTCGAGTGCGACTCCCCAGCGTGGCGGGACCCTCCGTCGGCAAAATCCCACACCCCGCCGCCCTCGAACACCCGCAGGACGCGGCGGCTGACCACCATCCGGTGGACCTCATCGGGACCGTCGTAGAGGCGGGCCGCCCTGGCGTCGGCGTACATGCGGGCCAGCGGGGACTGGTCGGTCAGGCCGAGCGCCCCGTGGGTCTGGACCGCCCGGTCGATCACGTCGTGCAGCACCCGGGCGGCGTAGAACTTCACCGCCGAGATCTCGACCCTTGCCTCGTCCCCCTGGTCGATGCGGGCGGCGGCGTCGAGGGTGAGCAGCCGGCAGGCCTGGATCTCGGCGGCCGAGTCGGCCACCCAGTTCTGCACCGTCTGCTTGCCGGCCAGCGGCCCGCCGAATGCCTGGCGGCCGAGCGCGTAGCCGCACATCAGCTCGAAGGCGCGCTGCATCTGCCCGAGCCAGCGCATCACATGGTGGATCCGCCCCGGGCCCAGCCGCTTCTGGGCGATGCGGAACCCGTCCCCTTGCTCGCCGATCGTGTTGGCCACCGGGACCCGAACGCCGCGGTAGCGGACCTCGCAGTGGGTGCTCCAGCCGCGCCCCCTGTGCCCCATGACCGGGATCGCCCGCACGATCTCGACGCCCTGGGTGGTCGCCGGGACGATGATCTGGCTCATCCGCCGGTGCGGCTCGGCGCCCGGGTCGGTCACCGCCATGACGATCCCGAAGGCCGCCCCCTCGGCGCCCGAGCTGAACCACTTGTGGCCGTCGATCACCCAGTCGCCACCGTCGCGGACGGCGGTGGTGCGCAGCCCCGTCGGGTCGGACCCTGACACCTCCGGCTCGGTCATCGAGAAGAACGAGCGGATATCCCCGGCGACCAGCGGCCGCAGCCACCGGTCGCGCTGCTCGGGCGTGCCGAACAGATGGAGGATCTCGGCGTTGCCGGCGTCGGGTGCCTGGCAGCCGAAGATCAGCGACGCCCAGGCGCTGCGGCCGATCAGCTCGTTCAGGAAGGCGTAGGCGACGAACCCGCGGCCGCTGCCGCCCGCCTCGGGGCTTACATGGGGCGCCCACAGCCCGGCCGCCCGGACTTCGGCCCGCAGCTCCTTGACCAGCGCCTCGGCCTCGTCGTCCTCGCGGTCGAGCCGCCGCTCGTTGGGGTAGACAAGCGCGTCCATCAGGCCGCGGGCCCGCTCGCGTAGTTCCCTGACCTCCGGTGTCATCGCCAGCACGGCCATCGGGATGCCTCCTTCGAGCACGGCGCACGACGATACGGTAGGCGCTCCATGCCCCGAGGGCGAGGAGGACGCATGCCGCGCCGGCGCCCGGTACCGGAGACCGTCTTGACAGGCGGAGCCGGCGCGATGAGGGTGACCGGCAGCCGGCGGCCAGGGGGCCGCCCCAGCCGGAAGGGTGGTCGGTCATGGCCGAAAGCGTCTACAGGGTCACCGAGCTGGTCGGGACCAGCTCCGAGTCATGGGAGCGGGCCGCGGCGGTGGCGGTGGAGACGGCGTCCCAGACGCTCCGGGATCTGCGGATCGCCGAGGTCGTCGAGCTCGACATGCAGATCGAGGACGGCCAGGTCCGGGCCTACCGGGCCCGGGTCAAGGTCTCCTTCAAGTACAGCCGCGGGGACGCCTCCTAGACGGCGGGCGAGGCCCCGTCGCTCGAGCCTCCACCCCTTGACAGCGCAATCAACCGAAGTGCGTAATGACCCAACGGCGTTCGGCATGATCGAACGCCAGGCGGGCCGGTCGGGCCTCGCGTTGAACAGGGTCAGGGGGTGGAGGGCCCGTGAGCGTGGGCCTGGTGGTCGTGTCCCACTCGGCCAAGATCGCCGAGGGCGTGGTGGAGCTGGCCGGGCAGATGGCCGGAGCGGTCCGCATCCTTTCCGCTGGCGGTACCGACGACGGCGGCATCGGGACCGACGCCACCCTGATCGCGGAGGCCATCGCAGCCGCCGATGAGGGCGACGGGGTGCTGGTGCTGGTCGACCTCGGTTCGGCCGTGCTCTCAGCCCAGCTGGCCATCGACGAGCTGGTCGACGAGCAGATCCGCGGCCGGGTCCGGATCTCCGAGGCCCCGGTGGTGGAGGGGGCGGTGGTCGCCGCGGTGCAGGCCAGCACCGGCGCCGGCCTGGACGAGGTCGACCAGGCGGCACGGGGCGCGGCCACCATGGCCAAGGTCAAGGCGCAGGAGCCGGAAGGAGCCAAGGCCGCCGCCGCAGGGCCCGAGGGGCCCGGAGGAGCACAGGTCAGCGCCGAGGGGCCCGGAGGTACGCAGGCCGGGGCCGCAGGGCCCGAGGGAGCACAGACCGGGGCCGCAGGGTCGGAAGGTGGGCGCTGATGACGGCCCCGGTCGCCGCCGCAGTACCATGGGCGGGTTCGTGCCCCGGACCCCGACAGGAGGCTGCCCGGATCGTGGATGCGGCTTGCGTGCGCCGCTGGCTCGGGGAGGTGGCCGCCCGCCTCGAGGCGGAGCGGGACTTCCTGACCCAGCTGGACGCCGCCATCGGCGACGCCGACCACGGCATCAACATGCACCGCGGCTTCACCGCGGTCATGGCGAGGATCGCCGCCGCCCAGCATCCCGCCCCAGGCCAGCTGCTGAAGCTGGCCGGTCGGACCTTCATCTCCACCGTCGGCGGGGCCGCCGGGCCGCTCTACGGCACCGCGTTCCTCCAGGCCGGTGAGGCGCTCGGGGAGCACGAACGGTTCGGGCCGCGGCTGCTGCTGGACGCCCTGCGGGCTTCGCTCGAGGGGGTGCAGCGGGTCGGGGCGGCCTCGGTTGGCGACAAGACCATGGTCGATGCCCTGACCCCGGCGCTGGCCGCCTACCACCTGGAGCTGCGCATGGGCGGCTCGCTGGAGACCGCCGTCAGCGGAGCCAGGGAGGCGGCCGCCGAGGGCAGCCGGGCCACCATCCCGCTGCAGGCCCGCAAGGGCCGCGCCTCCTACCTGGGCCCGCGCAGCGTCGGCCACCAGGACCCGGGCGCAACCTCGACCGCGCTGATGTTCGCCGCCCTCGAGCA
>DATHIG010000606.1:0-6877 GCA_035490035.1 Actinomycetes bacterium | reverse complement strand
CGTCCTCGAGGCCCTGGAACAGGATCACCGGGCAGGACAGGCGGTCGGTGTAGTGGATCGGCGACCGCTCCCGGTACAGCTCCTCGGCCTCCGGCCATGGCCCGATCAGGCGGTCCAGGTAGCGCGACTCGAACTTGTGGGTGTCGCGGGCCAGGGCGGCCGCATCGGCCACCCCGTAGTAGCTGGCCCCGGCGGCGAAGTCGTCGCGGAAGGTGAGGGCGCACAGGGTGGTGTAGCCGCCGGCGCTGCCACCGCGGATGGCCAGCCGGGCCGGGTCGACCTGGCCCCGCTCGGCCAGGTGGCGGGCGGCGGCCACGCAGTCCTCGACGTCGACGATCCCCCACTGCCCGTCCAGCCGCCGGCGGTAGGCGCGACCGTAGCCGGTCGAGCCCCCGTAGTCGACGTCCACGACCGCGAAGCCGCGGCTGGTGAAGAACTGGTGGCCGACGTGCAGCTCGCTGTCGACCCCGGCGGTGGGACCGCCGTGGCTGGCCACCACCAGCGGTGGCCGCTCCCCGTCCGGGCCGCGGAAGTCGCGGTTGGCCGGCGGGTAGTAGAGGGCGTGGGCGGTCCGCCCGCCCGCGGTCGGGAACTCGATCGGCTCGGGCACCGACAGGTAGCCGGGGTCCAGCTCCAGGTCCTGGCTGCGCTGCAGCACCTGGACGCCTCCGCCCTCCGGGTCGATCACCACCACGGCCGCGGCCTTGGTCGGGCTCCCGGCCAGGCAGACCAGCCGGTCCCCGATCGCCCGCAGGTGCGGCGGGGAGAAGGCGGTGAACGGAAGCTCCAGGTCGGTCAGGCGACCCACGGGGGGACCCCCCGGGGTCCCCCGGGCCCCCCCGGCATCGGGGCCAAGGATGCCCAGGCGCCGCATCGGGCCCCGGCCGTGGATGCAGGCGATCCGGCCGCCGGGCAGGAAGGCGTAGGTGGCCATGCCGAAGACCCACTGGGGGTGGCCGAACTCCTCCTCCATCGGCGCCAGCGCCTGGAGGCTGCCGTCGCCGTCGACCCGGTACAGGTTCCACCAGCCGCTGCGGTCGCTGACCAGGTGCAGCACGCCGTCCGGGCTCCACTCCGGCTGGAACACCGACTCCTTGGGCCCGCCGGCGACGGTGACCGGGGTGCCGGCCAGGTCGCCGCCGGTCAGCTCGGCCGTCATCAGCTCGGTGCCGTCCCACGGCATGTTCGGGTGGTCCCACTCCAGCCAGGCCAGCCGCCGGCCGTCCGGGCTCAGGCGGGGGCTGGCGTAGAAGTCACGACCGGAGGCCAGCACGACCGGCGGGCCGCCGCCGTCGGCCGGCACGGCGACCAGCTCGTTGTCCACCTCCCCGTGCTGGTGGCGCTCCCGCACGCAGACCAGCAGCCGGCCGTCGGGGGTCGGGCATGGGTCGGCGTAGCGGTGGGCGGCCGGGGCCGGCGGTTCGGGGGTGATCGGCCGCGGGTCCGACCCGGGGTCCTGGCGGTACAGCCGCTGGTCGGCGTAGTTGGCGAAGAACAGGGTGGCGCCGCTGGCGGCGTAGCTGCCGCCGCCGTACTCGTGGACGCGGGTGCGGACGTTGAAGCCTTCGCGGGTCAGGTCCTCGGCACGGCCAGCCGGCTCGGCGTGGCAGACGACCTGGCGGCCGCCTTCCAGGGGCCGGCCCTCGACCCAGAAGACGCCCGGCCCGGCCACCCGGACCTCGTCCAGCGACACCCCGCCGGCGGCCACCAGCGCGGCGCTGATCGGCGACGCCCAGGAGCCGAAGGGGGCGGTGGTCGCCACCGCGCTACCCCGGAGGCCAGCTCAGGCGGCGGCCGCCGAGCACGTGCAGGTGGAGGTGGTCGACGGACTGGCCGGCCCCCCGGCCGACGTTGGTCACCACCCGGAAGGCGCCGGCCACGCCGTCCTCGCGGGCGACCTCGTTGACGGCCGCGACCAGGCTGGACAGCAGGCCCCCATGGCCCTCGGCGACCGCCTCCAGGCTCGGGAGGTGCTCCTTGGGGATGACCAGGATGTGGGTCGGCGCCTGCGGGTTGACATCGCGGAAGGCGAGCACGTCGTCGCGGTCCAGCACCAGCTGCGCCGGGATCTGCTGCTCGACGATCTTGCAGAACAGGCAGTCCGCTTCGCTCACGCGACCTCCCCTTCCATGCCCTCGGCGTCAGCCCGCAAGCCTCGCACGACCACCACCCGGTCGACCAGCTCGGGGCCTCCCGGGAAGCGGACCTTGATGTAGTTGTCGCTGGTCCCCTCGGCCAGCCCGTCGCCCGCCGACTCCACCAGCACATGCACCGGCCGGCCGATGTGGTCCTCGTGGAAGCGGCGGCGCAGCTCGTTGCCGAGGGCGATCAGCTCCCGGGCCCGCGCCTTCTTCTCGACGTCGGGCACCTGGTCGGGCATGGTCGCCGCCGGGGTCCCGGGTCGCTGGGAGTAGCGGAACACGTGCAGCTTGGAGAAGCCGACCCGCTCGACCACGGCCAGGGTGGCCGCGAACTGCTGGCGGGTCTCGCCCGGGAAGCCGACGATCACGTCGGTGGACAGGCCCAGGCCGGGGATCTCGGCCTTGGCCAGCTCCACCCGGCTGAGGAACTCGGCGATGCGGTAGGGGCGGTGCATGGCCGCCAGCACCTCGTCGTCGCCCGCCTGCAGGGGCACGTGCAGGTGGCGGCACACCTTGGGGTTGTCGCGGACCCCGGCAACCAGGGCCGGGGTCACCTGCACGGGCAGCACGCTGGACAGGCGCAGCCGCAGCAGCCCGTCGATCGCGGTGAGCCGGTCGACCAGCCTGGCCAGGGCGTCCCGCTCGCCCCGGTCGTCGCCGTACTTGCCCAGGTGGACGCCGGTGAGCACGACCTCGCGGACGCCCCGCTGGACCTGGCGGCGGACGTCGCCGACGATCTGCTCCTCGGGGTAGGAGCGCAGCGGGCCGCGGGTGCGCGGGATGATGCAGAAGGTGCACCATTCGTCGCAGCCCGTCTGGGCCTTGATCGCCACCCGCGTGCGCAGCCGCTCGACCGGGGCCGGCCGCACCATCAGCGGCAGCCGGCGCACGCTGGGGACGGCCGTGACCAGCTCGGCCAGCCGGTCCTTGCCGTCGTTGTCGACCACCAGGTCGACCCCTGGGATGGCCCTGACCGCCTCCGGGTCGGCGACCGCGTAGCAGCCGGTGACCACGACGGTGGCCTGCGGGTTGGCCTCGGCCGTCCTGCGGATCAGGCGGCGCGACGAGGCGGTGGACTCCTGGGTGACGGTGCAGGTGTTGATGACCACCACGTCGGGCTGCTCGCCGGCGTGGGCCAGGTCGAATCCCCGCGCCCCAAGGGACTCCAGCGCCTGCTCGCTCTCGGCCTGGTTGAGCCGGCAGCCGAGGGTCTTGAAGGCGACCTTGGGGGCCGCGGCCGGCTCACCCACGGCCGAACGCCTCCACCAGGGAGGTCACGCCGGCCAGCGACCAGGTCTCGTCGTCGGGATGGGCGAAGACGCCGGCCACGGTCAGCGGACGGGCCACGGTCACCTCCAGGGGAGCCGGGCTGCCGGCCAGGGCCGGGCCGGGCTACCCGAACGACGGGCGGCGGAGGCCGAGATCGTCCAGCCGCTCGATCAGGCCTCCTGGGGACTGGTCGAGGATAGCGGCTAGCACGCGCACGTCGTCACGGCGGATGGTGAGGACCTTGCCGTTGAAGTCGCCGCGCTGCGTCTGGATCAGCGACAGGTAGCGGTTGAGGGTCTGGGCCTCGGGCTCGCTCCTGGCCTCCAGCGCCTCCAGGTCGATGCAGACCGCCTCGTCGGCGGGGGCGTTGGCGGCGGACTCGGTGACCTCGGGACCCATCCGGGGCAGCAGGTGGTCGACCGGGACGCCGTAGAAGATGGCCAGCCGCTGCAGCCGCGGCACCGAGATGCTGCGCTCGCCCCGTTCGTAGGCGCCAAGGACACTGGCCTTGAACTCCTTGGTCGAGCGCTCCTCGACGTCGTGCAGGGAGAGGCCCTTCTGCAGGCGGATGTTGCGGAGCCGTTCCCCGACCTGCTCCGCGTAGCTGGCCATTCCGACCTCCCTCGCCGCAACCCCCCGAGCGTGCGCGGACTCTAACATCGGCCCAACTGCCCAGCAACGATCGTCCGGGCAAAGCCCTCGCCTGTGCCCATCAATCAGCCGGTGCTGCGGGCAAGGGCGTGCTCGACCAGGGTGACCAGGGTGTCCATGCAGGACCGGGGGTCGCGGGCGTCCATCCGGACCAGCGGGCAGCCGTCGGGAAGGGCCAGCGCCTCGCGCACCGCCCGATCGGGGACGACGCCGGTGCCAGGGAAGGCGTTGGCGGCCACCACGAACGGCAGCCGCCGGTTCTCGAAGTAGTCGACCGCCGGGAAGCAGTCGTCGATCCGGCGCAGGTCGACCAGGACCACCGCCCCGACAGCCCCCCTGGCCAGCTCGTCCCACATGAACCAGAAGCGGGACTGGCCGGGCGTGCCGAACAGGTACAGGATCAGCTGCTCGTCGACGGTGATGCGGCCGAAGTCCATCGCCACCGTCGTGGTCGTCTTGTCGGGCACGGCGGCGGTGTCGTCGACGCCGATCGACAGGGCGGTCATCTGCTGCTCGGTGGTCAGCGGCGGGATCTCGGACACCGCCCCGACGAAGGTGGTCTTGCCGGCGCCGAACCCACCGGCGACCAGGATCTTGAGCGGGATCAGCCGGCGGCTGGCGGATGGTGCTGGTCCTCGGGTGTCAACGCGAGCGGAGTCCATCCAGCAACCTTCCCAAGATGGCCTGACCGGGCCCGTCGTCGCCTTCGGCGGCGCTTGGCAGATGGACCTCCAGGTAGCCGGTGTTGGCCAGGTCACCGACCAGCACCCTGGCCACCCCGACCGGCACCCGCAGGGCCGCGCCGATCTCGACCAGCGACTTGGGGCCGGAGCACATCTCGACGATGGCCCGCGACTCCATCCGCAGCGACGCCCGGAAGGAGGCGGACAGCCCGGTGGCGGTGACCACCGCCTCCAGCGGCAGCTCCTGGCCGGCCGTGCGGGTCCGTCCGCCGGTGAAGGCGTAGACCGGCACGACCCGGTCGCGGTGCCGGTGGTCGTCAGGCGTCATGATCTCGTCCGACGACTGCGGGGGGCTCCGCCTGCCGCGTCCCTCCCGGCGCGGCCGGGCGGAGCGGGCGCCGGGCCGGGGTCAGTATGTGCCCGACCCGGGCGGCCAGCAGCGTCATCTCGTAGCCGATCATGGCCATGTCGCAGCTGCGCTCGGCGAACACGGCCAGCGAGGAACCCTGGCTGATCGAGGTCAGGAACAGGTAGCCGCCGGCCATCTCGATGATGGTCTGCCGGACCGGGCCGGCGGCGAAGGAGACGGCGACACCCTGGGCAAGGCTGACCACCCCGGAGGTCACCGCGGCGAGCTGGTCACCGAGCGTGGTGTCGATGTCCTGGGAGGCGGCAAGCCGCAGGCCGTCGGCGGAGACGACCAGGGCGTGCCGCGCCCCGGCGGTGCTGCGGACGAAGTCGACCAGCAGCCAGTCGAGCTGCCGACCGTCGACGGTGCCGGCAGCGGTCACGACCAGTCGCCGCCGGCTGCCGGGCGTTCGGGTTCGGCGGCCTCCTCGACCAGCGCCCGGGCGGCCCGCCGGCTCGCCTGGTAGCGGGAGAGGGCGGCCCTGGTCTCGGTGGGGTCGGGCAGGGGCCCGCCCGGCGCGGCGGTCGCCGCCTGCCGCTGCCGGCGGAGCTCTGGGGCCAGGTGGGCCTGGGGCACCCGCCGCGACAGCAGGAACCCCTCCGCCCCTGGCTCGTCGGCCGCCAACGGGACCGGCCCCCGCGCTCCGCCCGGCGAGCGTTCCGGGGCTGGCGGTGGCGGTGTGGACATCGGCCTTGGCGGGGTCGAGACCCGCTGGGCCAGCGGAGGCCGGGCGGCGATCGAGGACATCGGCTCCTCGGCCTGCAGGTCGTCCCCCGGGGACGGCGCCCACCAGTCCGACCAGTCGTCCCCGTTGTCCCCCCAGCCGTTGCCACCCGACCAGTCGGCGCCGAGGCGGGCCGGCTGAGGGGCGCCCGACCGGTCAGCCCCCTTGCCGCCGGGCCCGTCGGTCAGGTCCACCCACCGCTCGACCGGCTCCCAGGGCGCCTGGGCGGCCGGCGTTGCCGGCGGGTCCACGGGCGGCGCGGTGACCGGCGCTGCGGTCTGCGCCACCGGGCCGACCGCGGCCGGGAATTCCGCGACGTCGGCGAACGCCTCGCCGGGACCCAGCTCCTGGTCGGAGAACAGCGACGCCGGGAGCACGACCGCCGCGGTCACGCCGCAGCCAGGGGTCGGGATGAGCGACACCTCGATGCCGTAGCGCCGGCCGAGCCGGGCGACCACCTGCAGCCCGAGCCGCTGGGACACCGACAGGTCGACCTCGCGAGGGGTGGCCAGCAGGTCGTTGGCGGCGTCGAGGTCCTCCGACTGCATGCCGACGCCCCAGTCCTCGACGGTGAGCACGTGGGCGCCCTGCGACCGGGGGTAGGGCCGGGTGCGGATGTTCACGCTGGCATCGGGCGGGGAGAAGTGCACCGCGTTCTCGATCAGCTCGGCCAGCAGGTGGGTGACGTCGGCGACCGCGTTGCCGAACACCGCCAGCCGCTCGTCGACGGCGAACGCGACCCGGTCGAGATCCTCGGTCTCGGCGATGGCGGCCCGGACGACGTCGACCAGCGGCACCGGCCGGCCCCAGGTCCGGGGCGGCTCCTCACCCGACAGCACCAGCAGGCTCTCGGCGTTGCGCCGGATCCTGGTCGCCAGGTGGTCGAGCCGGAACAGGTCGGCCAGCGCGTCCGGGTCCTCCGCCTTGTCCTCGAGCTGGTTGATGAGGCCGAGCTGCCGGTAGAGCAGGCTCTGGTTGCGCCTGGCCAGGTTGACCAGCA
>DATHIG010000605.1:0-2075 GCA_035490035.1 Actinomycetes bacterium | reverse complement strand
CTGAATCGTCACGAGACCCCCCTCCCGCTGCGGGCCGTACCAGCACAGCACCCTAGCCGCCGGCCGGCGGCGCGGACAACAAGCTAGCAACTCGGCATGCAGCGTCCGAATGCGCCATCGCGGTGGTGGAGCACGCGGTCGCCCAGCGAGGAGGGACCGAGCCCCACCCGAAGAGTGGAACGTGGAATAAGCGCTACGCCGGGAGGTTCGCTGCGGCCAGACCCCGGTCGAGGGCGGCGGTGTGGAGGTGGTGGTCGGCGGTGACCATGACGGTTTCGGAGTCGCCGATGGCTTCGATGGAGGCGAGGTGGACGGCGTCGTAACCTCGGAGGGCGTGGGTTTCGGCGAGGTCGCCGGCTCGGCGGAGTAGGTGGTCGGTCGCGGCGATCAGGGCGAGGTCAGCGAACAGGGCCTCGAACTCTGTACGGGCGGCGCCGCTTGCTGCCGGCGACAGGCGTCCGAGGCGACGTGCCATGGCGAGCGCGGCCCTCCCCTCCGGGTAGAGCAGGATCGAGGACAGCACGTGCTCGGCGGTCAGCCAGAGCTCGACGACCTCCCCAGAGCCGGGCTCATCGATGACGAGCTTGAGGAAGGCCGAAGTGTCGAAGTAGGCGATCACCGGCGCTGGTCGGCGACCAGGTCGCTCACCACGCTGCCTGCACGGACCGGCTTGGGAGATCGGCGATCAGCGCGCGGTCGGGCTGGCGTCACCAGGCCGGCGGCGACCAGGCGGTCGAAGGAGCTAGATTGGTCGATGGGGGTCACCCTGGCGACCGGACTGCCACGATCGGTGACGATCAGCTCCTCGCCAGCTCGGACGCGATCCAGCCACCGGCTGAGCCCGGCGCGGAGCTCACGGATCCCGACCTCCACGACTCCCTCCTTGTAGCTACAAACTTGGCGAGATTGTAGCGACTTCATGACCAGGCTGTCGAGGAGATCCGGAATACTGGCGGAGTGCTGGGCGCTGGCCTTGCTGAGCCAAGGGTACGAGACCGCGGGAGTTGAGGTCATGGAGTACTGGACGCCTGCCAGTGCGCTGGTGGTTGCGGCGCATCCTGATGACATCGAGTTTGGGTGTGCTGGGACGGTGGCGCGGTGGGTGCAGGAGGGGGCGCGGGTCACGTATGCGCTGCTGACCAATGGGGCTGCGGGGTCGAGCGACCCGGAGATGACCCGGGAGCGGTTGGCGGAGTTGCGGGAGGCCGAGCAGCGGGCGTCGGCCAAGGTTGTCGGGGTCGACCAGGTGGAGTTCCTGGGGTATGAGGACGGGCTGCTGGAACCGAGCCTCGAGGTTCGGGAGCAGGTCGTGCGGCTCATCCGGCGGGTCCGGCCGGAGGTGGTGGTGACCACCGACCCGACCACCCGGTACTTCGCGGACCGCTACATCAACCATCCCGACCACCGGGCGGCGGGGGAGGCGACGCTGGCGGCGGTGATCCCGGGGTCGGACACGCGGCTGGCCTATCCGGAGCTGCTGGAGGAGGGGCTGGAACCGGTCAAGCTGACCGCGGTCTGGCTCATGATGAACATGGAGCCGAACCTGGTCGTGGACATCGGCGACTTCATCGACAAGAAGATCGAGAGCCTTGCCTGCCATGTCACCCAGCTCGGAGACGACACGGACGAGGACATGGGGTTCGTGCGGGGCATGGCCGAGTTCTCGGCCGCCGAGCAGCCATTCCGGTATGGCGAGGCGTTCCGGGTGTTCCGGTTCGACCTGCCGTGGGAGTCGCCGCCGGCCGAGGCCGAGCCGGAGGCCCCGCTCAGCGAGGCCTGACTCCCCGATCCTAGCCGGCCCCGATCCCTTGGGGCAGGATCAGACCACGGTGAGGCGGACGTCGAGGTTGCCGCGGGTGGCCCTCGAGTAGGGGCAGCGCTGGTGGGCCTTGGCGACGAGGGCTTCGGCCTGGTCGCGGGGCAGGTCGGGGACGGTGACCCGGAGCTCGACGTCGAGGAGAAAGCCCTCCTCGGGGTGCTTGCCCAGGCCGACCAAAGCCGTCACCGACGTCCGGCCGAGCTCGATCTTGTCCCGGCGGGCGACCGAGGCCAGGGCGTTGTCGAAGCAGGCGGCG
>DATHIG010000604.1:0-4919 GCA_035490035.1 Actinomycetes bacterium | reverse complement strand
TTCCCCGTCCCGGTGCTGGTGTTCACGGCGGCCCTTGCCGCCGGCGGCATCGCCGGCGGGATCCTCGCCGACCGGAATGCGGGAAGCGTGGGCAGCCCCTCCTGGCCCACCGTCTTCGCGTTCCTGGTTCTGCTGACCGCGGCAAGCTTCCCGACGCTGCAGTTCCAGTACCGCGACCAGGTGGATGCCCTTGACCTGTTCGAGGCGGTCCTGGCCCCGGCCGTGTTCGTCCTGCCGCCATTGCAGGCCGTCGTGGTCGTCGGCGTGGCGCAGGCGCTGTCCGAGACCCTCCAGCGCATCCACCCCGTCAAGGCCTGTTTCAACATCGCCCAGTGGATGAGCGCCACGGCCGCCGGCAGCCTGCTGATGACCGCCCTTCGCCCGGGTGACGGGTTCCCTCCCACCTTTGGCCTGGTCGCCCTGGTCGCCGCCATGGTGACGATCATGGTCCTGAACGACCTGGCGCTGATCGCGGTGCTGTGGCTCGCCCGTCCTCGACCGGTCCGGGCCGTGCTGGAGGGGTTGAAGCCGCTGATGGTCCCGGTCTGGATGATCGGCGGCGCCATCAACCTTGCCTTCGGCATGCTCTTTGTGGCCGCCTACCAGTGGTCGCCCCTGATGGCGGTGCTGTTCCTGGTCCCCCTGGGGGTGCTGCACTGGACCGGCCGGGCGTTCGCCAGCGTGCGAGCCGACCGGGCCCGGCTGGCCGGCATGCAACGGGCCACCCACGCCCTGGCCGTGCCCATGAACCCCCGCGACGCCGTCCCCGAGTTCCTGGCCGAGGTGCGGCGCTGCTTCGAGTCGGAGGTGGCCGAGCTGGTGATCGTGCTCGAAGGCCACCGGGTGGTCCACCGCAGCCGCGAGCACCCGTCAGGCGACGAGCGGCGGGTCGAGGAGGCCGGCCAGGAGACCGTGGCCGCGGCCCTGATGCGAACCGGCCAGGCGGTCAGGGTGAGCGAGACAGACCGCGACCACGAGCTGCCCGAGCGGCTGCGCCAGGAAGGCTGGCGTGACTGCCTTGCCGCCCCGGTACGGGTCGAGGGCAAGGTCATCGGCGTGCTCTGCACCTACAACCGGACCGGCTTCGAGGGCTTCGAGGAGGGCGAGCTGGCGGTGCTGGAAGCGCTGGCCGCCGAGGTCGGCGCGGCCATCGAGAAGGGCGAGCTGCTGGAGGCGATCCTGGAGGAGCGCACCAAGCTCTCGGAGATCGTCGACAACACCTCCGACGGGATCGCCGCGCTCGACCCCGACGGCACCGTGTCCAGCTGGAACCCGGGCTTCGAGGAGATCACCGGCTACCGGGCGGCCGACATGGTCGGCACCCGTGGCCTGGCCCGGCTGCGACCGCGGGACGTCGCCGGGCGCGAGATGCAGCTGGACCGTTGGGCCGACGACCAGGGCGCGCTGCCGCCGGTGCTGGAGGTGCTGCGACCCAACGGCGAGGCGTGCTGGCTGGCCTGCTCCTGGACCCGGGTGCCGGCCGCCGACGGCCGGCCGCGCCGGCTCATCCTCACCTCCCGCGACATCACCAAGGAGCTGGAGCTGAAGCGGGCCGAGAAGGCCCTGCGGGACTCGGCCGCCCGGTTCCGGGCCCTGGTCCAGAACTCCTCGCACATGGTGATCGTGCTGGACGCCAGCGGCGGCATCACCTACGCCAGCCCGGCCTTCCGGCGGATGCTCGGCTACCGGGAGGACGCCCGGGTCGGGCAGAACGTGTTCGAGCTGATCCACCCCGACGACGTCCAGGACGTCCGTTCCCGCTTCGGCGAGCACCTGGCCGGGCTGGCCCACAGCGCCGGCTTCGAGTTCCGCTTCCTGGCCGCGGACGGCTCCTGGCGCAGCATCGAGGCGCTGGCCAACAACCTGCTCGACGACCCGGCCGTCGGCGGGGTGGTGTTCAACTGCCGGGACGTGACCGAGCGCAAACGGGCCGAGGGCCAGCTTGCCGGCCAGGCCCAGGTGCTCGACCTGATCGCCCAGGACGCGCCCCTGATGGAGACCCTCGACGCGCTGGCCAAGGTGATCGAGGCCGAGGCCAGCGGCGCCCGCTGCGCCATCCTGCTGCTGGACGACGGGCGGGAGACGCTGACCGTGGCCGCCGCGCCCAGCCTGGTCGACGTCGGCCTGCACGAAGCCGACGGCCTGGTCGTCGGGCCCGAGGCCGGCGCCAGCGGCACCGCCGCCTTCCGCCGCGAGCCGGTGATCAGCACCGACGTCGCCCGCGACCCGCTCTGGCGCGAATCCCGCCAGGTCGCGCTGGCCAGAGGCATCCGGGCCGCCTGGTCGACGCCGATCATCGCCGCCGACGGCGACCCGGTCCTCGGGGTGCTCACCGTGTACTTCGACGAGCCTCGCCGGCCCAGCCCGGCCGAGAAGGGCCTGCTGGAGCTGGCCGCCCACCTGGCCGACATCGCCATCGAGCGCAGCCACGCCCAGACCCAGCTGGCCCACCAGGCCGCCCACGACGCCCTCACCGGCCTGCCCAACCGGGTGTTCTTCCTGGACAGGATCACCCTCGCCCTTGCCCGCACCCAGCGCAGCCGCTCCTCGGTGGCGGTGCTGTTCCTGGATCTGGACCGGTTCAAGTTCATCAACGACTCGCTCGGCCACGACGCCGGCGACCGGCTGCTGGTCGCCCTGGGCAAGCGGCTCCAGGAGGTGATCCGGCCCGGCGACACCGTGGCCCGGTTCGGCGGCGACGAGTTCACCATCCTGTGCGAGGGCATTGCCGACGAGCAGCATGCCCTGGCCATCGCCGAGCGGGTCGCCCAGGTGGCCACGGCGCCGTTCCCGCTGGGCGACGCCGAGGTGTTCGTCACCATGAGCATCGGCATCGCGCTGGCCTCCGGCGGCCGCGTCCGGCCGGAGTCGCTGGTCGAGAACGCCGACGCCGCCATGTACCGGGCCAAGGCCCGCGGCGGCAACCGGCGCGAGGTGTTCGACCAGGCGATGCGGGGCAGGGCCAAGCGCCGCCTGGCCATGCACAGCTCCCTGTACCGGGCGGTCGAGCGGAGCGAGTTCCGGGTGCTCTACCAGCCGATCCACTGCCTGGCCAGCGGCCGCCCGGTCGGGGCGGAGGCCCTGGTCCGCTGGGAGCATCCCGACCGCGGGCTGATCGGGCCGGGGGAGTTCATCGCCCTGGCCGAGGAGACCGGCCTGATCGTGTCCATCGGCACCCAGGTGCTGCGGGAGGCCTGCCGGCAGGCCAGGGCGTGGCAGGCCGACGACCGGCGGCTGGCCATCAAGGTCAACCTGTCGGCCCGACAGTTCATCCACCCCAACCTGGCCGGGGTGGTGGCCGGGATCCTGGCCGAGACCGGCATCGACCCCGCCCTTGTCTACCTGGAGATCACCGAGACCGTGCTGATGGAGGACGCCGAGTCGACCAGCGGTGCTCTCACCGAGCTGAAGAGCCTCGGGGTCAGCCTCACCGTCGACGACTTCGGCACCGGCTACTCGTCGCTGGCCTACCTCAAGCGCTTCCCGGTCGACGAGCTCAAGATCGACCGCGATTTCGTGTCCGGGCTGCTCACCGACCAGGAGGACTCGGCGATCGTGGCCGCCATCATCAACCTGGCCCATACCCTTGGGGTGGTCGCGGTGGCCGAAGGGGTCGAGACCGCCGAGCAGGTGCAACGCCTGCGCGAGCTCGGCTGCGACCTCGGCCAGGGCTACCATTTCGGCCGGCCGCTCCCGGCCGAGGACCTGACCTCACGGCTCAGCCTGGCCACCGGTCCCGCCGAGCCCGTCCCGGCGACCCATGTCGAGGCAGGTGGGTAGCGCCCCGCTGGTACCTCGGCCGCATGGTCAGCGGGTCACGGCGGCCAGGCGGGCGAACACCACCAGGTTGTCGTGGTAGCTGCCGTGCTGCCGGTCGAACTCGCCGCCGCAGGTGACCAGGCGCAGGGCGGCCGACGGCGCCGGGCCGAACACGGCCGCGGTCGGGAAGCTCGCCTTGGAGTAGCTGCGGACCTGCTCGACCAGGAAGCGCAGCCGGGCGCCGTCGGCACGTTCGACCGTCACGGCGTCGCCGGATCGTAGCTCTCGCAGCCGGTAGAAGACGGCCGGTCCGGTGCGGGAGTCGACATGCCCGGCGATCACCGCCGGCCCCACCTGCCCTGGAGTCGGCCCCTCAACGAACCAGCCGGCCCGGCCGAGGTCCGCTGGGACCTGCATGCCGCCGTCCGGTTCCAGGCCGAGGCGGACCAGCCGGGTGGCGACCCCGATGGCCGGGATGGCCAGCCGCACCGGCGGCGAGGCCGGACCGGGAACGGTCACCTGCCCTGGCAGGCCCCCCACCTCGAACCCCGGCGGCCGCGGCGGCACCGCCGGCACGTCCAGCCCAGGCCGAGGCCCTGCCGGGTCGCCCAACGCGGCTGGGAGGCCGGGGCGGCCGGGGGCCGGGCGGGCGGCCAGGGCTCCCGGCGGCTGCGGGTCGCCCGGGCCCGGCCCCGAGGCAGGGGCCAGGGCGCCAGGGCCGGCCGGTCGAGCCGGCTGACCCGCGCAGCCGCCCAGACCCAGGACCAGGGCGGCCCCGGCCATCGCCGCCAGGACGGCCGGGACGCCGGCCCGGGCAGGCACGGGCATGGCTCAGGCCCGGGCACGGCGGCGGGCGGTCCCGGCCACCACCAGCACGAGGAGGAAGACGGCGGCGGCGAGGTGCACCGGGGCGGTCGGTGGCCGGGAGGAGGGCGCGGTGCCTCCCGCCCCGGTACGGATGCCGCCGGCCGGCGCCGCCCGGGTTCCGGTGGCGTCGCCGAAGGCGTACAGCTGCGGCCGGTCGACCCGCTGCATCTGGTCGCCGGCGACCTGGTGTTCTTCGCCGACAACCCGAGGGACCCGGGCAGCATCCACCACGTCGGCATGTACGTGGGCCGGGGCCTGATGGTGGAGGCGCCCCACACCGGCGCAGTCGTCCG
>DATHIG010000603.1:0-2232 GCA_035490035.1 Actinomycetes bacterium | reverse complement strand
GAGGAGGTGGCCTCGATCACGTAATCCTTCTCGAGTCCCTCCAGTCCGTCCCAGAGGCGTTCTCCCCGGCCCAGCAGGATCGGGACGATCGCGATATGCATGTGGTCGACGAGCCGTGCAGCAAGGAACTCGCGGATCATCGTCGCGCCCCCGCCGAGGCGTACGTCCTGGCCGCCCGCAGCCTCGCGGGCCGCCTCGAGCGCCTCGGCAGGCGAAGCGTCGATGAAGTGGAACGTCGTGCCGCCCTCCATCTCGATCGACGGGCGCGGGTGATGGGTGAGGACGAAGGTCGGTGTGTGGAACGGCGGGTTGGAACCCCACGCGCCCTTCCACTCCGGGTCCTCGTGCCATCCGGGCGGGCCGAACTTCCCGGCACCCATGATCTCGGCGCCGATCCCAGGATCGTGCAGCCGCACGAAGGCGTCGTCGACGCCGCCGGTGCCGCCGGGCTGGACGACCATCTCGTGCCACCGCCGGGTGGCGAACATCCACTCGTGCAGCCTGTCGCCGGCGTGACCGAACGGTGCGTCGTGGCTCTGACCTTCACCGGTGCCGAAGCCGTCGAGTGAGATGGAGAAGAACTGGACGCGGGCGAGTGACATGGCTGGTGCTCCTTCGGTAATCGGGGGCAGGCTGTTGGTCGAGCTTCGATCTCACTGAAGGGCCCGGTGAAGGTCCCGCAGACCGAACAGTGCGGCCCCACCCCGCACTTCCGATGCTCGAACTGGTGTTCGAATAACGATAGCAGGTGCCGCGTTCCCATGCGCCGCGCAGCTCCGACGCCTTCTCAGGTTGTCTGCTTGCGGCCACAGCACCCAATCGCTACTTGCGGCGTCGCAAGGGACGGGTGTGGTTAGGCGTCGGCCTTGATGGTGCCGGGCGGCCCGGCCAGCACCGTTGGGACATACTCCAGCAGCTGCAGCCGACCGTCAAAGGTGCGGCTGGCAACCATGTCGAGGGCGACGTCGGGATACCCGTCATAGATCCGGTCCGAACCGGTGGCTCCGGTGATGACGGGGAACACGACCACCCGGAAACGGTCCACGAGACCGGCTTTCAGCAGCGAGCGGCACAGGGTGAGGCTGCCCAGGGTGCGCATGGACGTGGTGGCGTTGTCCTTCATCTCCCGCACGGCCTCGACGGGGTCCTGGGAGACCAGTTGGGTGTTCGGCCACGCCAGCGGCTCGGTCAAGGTGGTCGAAAAGACGACCTTCGACAGGCCCGCCAGGGCATCGGTACCCGGCTCACCCTCGCTGGCCAACCCGGACATGAGCCGATAGGTGTTCGCGCCCATCAGGGTGGTGTAGTCCCCCTCCGAATCGTCTTCCAACCAGGCCAGGTACTCGGGCCCTTCCAGGCCCCACCAGCCGGGCCAGCCCTCGGCGGCCCCATATCCATCAAGCGAGGTGATGAAGTCGACGAGCAGCTCTGGCATCTGTGGTTCCTTTCAGTGCAGTGGTGCGTGGCGTTCAGCCGCCGACAACTCGCACAGCAGTGCTCCCACAGGGACCCTACCCCGACGCCAGCGACTGCACCCAGGAGCGCGTCCGCTGCCCCGGTGCTGGATGGCGACCGAGCAGATGACCCGGGCCCAGCCGGCTGGGCCGGCGCCGCTGATGCGGTCGGCGCCGCGGCCGTCGCCGGTCTTGTTCCAGTGCGTCACGACGAGCAGGGCGCACCCGGCGTGCTGGCAGACGCCTTGGATGGCCTGGAGGACGGCGCCCATGTCGTACAGGTTCGAGCCGCTTGCCCCGGCCGCCGCCAGGGCCGCAAGGGCGGCCGGACCGCCGTCGACCGGTACCTCGGTCATCGCGGTCACTCCGGGTCGAGCTGCAGCCGGCCCCCGCTGTACCTGCGCACCTGGTCGGCGAGCTGGTCGCGGCGGACGAGGCCGATGGCGCGGGAGATGTCCTCCGCCGCCCCCTCCGCTCCGGTACCGGTCAGCTGGAACTCGTACGCCACACAGGCACCGGGCAGCAGGTAGAACCGCCGGTCGCGGTAGGACGACCCGGTGCGGATGCGCTGGTCGAACCGCCGCGTCCCCGGCTGGTCGGTCGCGGTCTCGCTGGCCCCGCCGCGGTCGCAGGTACGGGTCAGAAAGATCCTGAGCGCAAACTCGTCGATCAGGCGGGAGAACTCGATCCTGGTGCGTCCGTCCCCGGAGTCGAGGTCGTCCAGGAACCAGTCGTCGAGCTCGGCGCGCATGCACGGCACCGCGGACGCGGTGGGGAC
>DATHIG010000602.1:0-2064 GCA_035490035.1 Actinomycetes bacterium | reverse complement strand
GCTGGGCGCAACGGAGAGCCCGGCAGAACCGGGAGGTAGCCCGTGCGAAGAATCCTCATCGGTGTGCTGGTCGCGGTGGTGGTCGGGGTGCTGGCCGCGCCGACCAGCGCCGGCGCATCCAGCGCACAGAGCGCGACAAGGGAGTTCCTGGTCCTCTACAAGGCGGGGGTCTCGCCCGCGGTCGCACGGGCGGCCGTCGGGGCGGCTGGTGGGGTCGTGGTCAGGGAGAACACCGCGGTTGGCCTGGCGACCGTGCGCACCTCGGCAGCCGGGTTCAAACAAGCCGCGCTGGGGCAGGGCGCGATCGCTGGGGTGGCGGGTAACCGCCCCATCGGCGTCTCGCCCAAGGGCGGTGGCGTCAGGGTCAAGCGGGATCCGGTGGAGACCGAAGGCCGCGGCGCCACCGGTGCCGCCGCCGAGCCTCCCAGTGCCGCGCCGACGGCCGACCCGCTGGCCGGCCTGCAGTGGGACATGGCCCAGATCGACGCCACCATCGGCGGCTCCTACAAGGTCGAGCGTGGCGACCCTCGCGTGCGCGTCGGCATCATGGACACCGGCGTGGACGGCGCCCATCCTGACATCGCCCCGAACTTCTCCAACCAGCTGAGCCGCAACTTCACCGTGGACATCCCGGTGGACGCCAACGGCGCCGCGGTCGACGGTCCATGTCAGAACGAGCCCGACCAGTCCTGCGAGGACCCGGCCAACGTCGACGAGAACGGGCACGGCACCCACGTCGCCTCGATCATCGGCTCGCCGCTCAACGCGCTGGGCGTTGCCGGCGTGGCCCCCAACGTCACCCTGGTCAACATCCGGGCCGGTCAGGACTCCGGGTACTTCTTCCTGCAGCCCACCGTTGATGCGCTCACCTATGCCGGCGACGCCGGGCTCGACGTCGTCAACATGAGCTTCTACACCGACCCGTGGCTGTTCAACTGCACCGCCAACCCGGCCGACTCGCTCGAGAACCAGGCCGAGCAGCAGACCATCATTACGGCCACCCAGCGGGCGTTGCGCTACGCCTGGGACCGCCGGGTGACCCTGGTGGCCGCCGCCGGGAACCAGGCCATCGACTACACCAAGCCGAGCGTTGACGCATCCAGTCCCGACTTCGCCGACGTGCCGGGCGAGGCGCCGTACTCGCGCGAGATCGACCCGGCCGACTGCATCAGCCTGCCCGCCCAGGGCGAGCACGTGATCGCGACCAGCGCCACCGGGATCAGTACCCGCAAGTCCTACTACTCCAGCTACGGCTACAAGTACGTTGATGTGTCCGCGCCCGGCGGCGACGTCTACGACAACCCGGCCAACACCCGCGACGTCACCAAGGCGGTGCTGGCGGCCGCTCCCGAGGCCGTGCTGCGTGCGGCCAACCTGATCGGTCCGGGCGGTGAGCCGCTGTCGCCGTCGGTGGTGCGTGACTGTCAGCAGGGCGTCTGCGCCTACTACCAGTACCTCCAGGGCACCTCAATGGCCTCGCCGCATGCCGTGGGCGTGGCCGCGCTGATCGTAAGCCGGTTCGGCTTCAGCAGCGACGGCGGCTACGGGCTGTCCCCGCGGCTCACCGAGACGGTGTTGCGGCTCACCGCCACCAGACACGCCTGCCCCGAGCCGCGTGACTTCACCTACGTCCGCCACCTGCCCACCGGGCAGACCGTCACCGCCACCCACACCTGCGAAGGCCCCAGACACAACAACGGGTTTTACGGCAACGGGATCGTGAACGCCCTCCGGGCGGTCAGGCCCCTGGGCCGCTAGGCACAGCGTCGCGACCGTGGCAGGTCGTCGTCAGGCGACCTGCCACGGATCCGGCCCCCCTTGTGCTCGCGCTCGCGACCACGCCGCCGACGGCACCGTGATCATCGCCCCGGTCCGTCGACGTTGATCGTGGACTCCCCGCGACCAGCGCGCACCACGATGAGGTCGGCCGGCTGCGCGGAGGGATTGCTCTCCCGGTGCACCACACCCTTCGGCACCGAGACGAAGTCGCCGGGACCAGCCTCGACGGTGGCCGAGCCATCTGGGCCAAATTCCATCCTCAGCGAGCCAGAGAGGACATAGATC
>DATHIG010000601.1:0-5634 GCA_035490035.1 Actinomycetes bacterium | reverse complement strand
GTATGGACACGCGGACCACCGATGGGCGGTTGGCGGCCTGGGTCTTCGACCTGCCGGTGGTGGAGTTGCGGGCCGGGTACCGGGCCGCGGTCTATTTCGACCGTTCCCGGCGGATCCTGGCCGCCGAGGGCGACGACACCGAGGTCACCATCCAGGTCTTCCAGCGCTCGGACGCGATGGTGGCCTGCGGCGTCGACGAGGCCCTGGCCGTGCTGGCGCTGGGCGCCGGCTCGTTCCGCGATCCGGCCGCCGCCGACCAGGCGTTCGCCGCCTACCTGGCCGCCCGCAACCGGACCCGCAGGGCCAGGTCCCGCGGCGGCGACGCCTGGGTCGAGGCGGTACGGGTCCAGGTGGAGGCGGAGGCGGCCTTCGACCGCCACTGGCGGCCGGCCGGGCCGGGCGAGCTCCAGGTGGCGGCGCTGCGCGACGGCGACCGGGTCGACGCCTGGGAGCCGGTTGTCGAGCTCACCGGGCCCTACCGGCTGTTCGCCTACCTGGAGAGCGTCTACCTGGGGGCGCTGGCCCGCCGGACCCTGGTGGCCAGCAACGTACGCCGGGTGGTGGACGCGGCCAGGGGCAAGCCGGTGCTGTTCTTCGCCGACCGTTTCGACCACTGGGCGACCCAGGGCGGCGACGGCTACGCCGCCTTCGTCGGCGGCGCGCAGGGCGTGGCCACCGACGCCCAGGCCGCCTGGTGGGGCGAGCGCGGCCTCGGCACCATCCCGCATGCCCTGATCGCCACCTTCGGGGGAGACACGGTGGCCGCGGTGGCCGCGTTCGCCCGCCAGTTCCCCGGCGTGCCCCTGATCGCCCTGGTCGACTTCGACAACGACTCGGTGACGACCGCGCTGGCCTGCGCCCGGGTGTTCGGGGAGCGGCTGTGGGGGGTGCGGCTGGACACCTCGGGCACGATGGTCGACCGCTCGCTGTGGTCGGAGCTGGGCGATTTCGAGCCCACCGGGGTCAACCAGCGCCTGGTCGAGAAGGTCCGCGAGGCGCTGGACGCCGAGGGCTTCAGCCATGTCCGGGTGATCGTCTCGGGCGGCTTCACCGCCGAGCGCATCGCCGCCTTCGAGGCCGCCGGCGTGCCGGTCGACTCCTATGCGGTCGGCTCCTCGCTGCTCAAGGGCACCGCCGACTACACCGCCGACGTGGTGCTCCGCCAGGGCCGCCCCTGCGCCAAGGTGGGCCGCTTCCACCGGCCGGCGGAGCGCCTGCGGCCGGTCGACCTGACCGCCCACAGCGGCGCCAGGGCGCCGGTATAGACTGCGCGGCATGCCACTGCTTCCCGCCGGCGCCCGCCGCCGCCTGCGCGACAAGGCCCTCGCCGCCTCAAGGCGGCTGTCCACCGGCCCCGAGTGGGAGCGTCACGTCCGCGACGAGTTCGCACTGCTGGCGCCCTGCCAGGGCTGGCGCGAGCAGGTGGTGGACGGCTTCCACGAGCTCTACTACGAGCAGGGCGAGGCCGGGGGAACCTGGAAGGACACCACCTGGTTCGGGGTGCCGACCTGGAAGGTCCCGCTCGACCTGTGGGTCTACCAGGAGCTGCTGTACCAGCTGCGGCCCGACCTGATCGTGGAGACCGGCACCGCCCACGGTGGCAGCGCGCTGTACCTGGCCACGCTGTGCGAGGCGCTGGGCCGTGGCGAGGTCGTCAGCGTCGACATCGGCCACTGGCCGGACCGGCCGGACCACCGGCGCCTCACCTACCTGACCGCCTCGTCGACCGACCCGCAGGTGGTCGCCCAGGTGGCCGAGCGGGCCGATGGCGCGGAGCGCGTGCTGGTGGTGCTGGACTCCGACCACCGCCGCGATCATGTCCTGGCCGAGCTGCGGGCCTACGCGGGGCTGGTGACCCCCGGCAGCTACCTGGTCGTCGAGGACACCAACGTCAACGGCCACCCGGTCTTCGAGGCCTTCGGCCCCGGACCGATGGAGGCCGTGCAGGACTTCCTCAAGGAACGCGACGACTTCGAGGTCGACCGGTCGAGGGAGAAGTTCTTCCTCACCTTCAACCCCGGCGGCTGGCTGCGCAAGCTCGGCTGACCGTGTGCCGGCTCCGCGGGGTCGTGGCAGGCTGGGGCGACCACGACAGCGAGGAGACCGCATGCAGTTCCGGAGGCTGGGGAGGGACGGACCCGAGATCTCGGTCGTCGGCGTCGGCGCCTGGGCGATCGGGGGGCCGTGGCAGCTCGGCTGGGGGCCGCAGGACGACGACGAGTCGATCGCCGCGCTCCACAAGGCATTCGACTCCGGGGTGACCTGGGTCGACACCGCCGCCGTGTACGGGCTCGGGCACTCCGAGGAGGTCGTCGGGCAGGTGGTGCGCGAGCACGGCGGCGAGGTGCTGGTGTTCACCAAGTGCGGCCGACCCTGGTACGGCCGGGAGCACAACGAGCCGACCTATGACCTGCGACCGGAGACCATCCGGTTCGAGCTGGAGCAGAGCCTCAAGCGGCTCGGCACCGACCACGTCGACCTGTACCAGTTCCACTGGCCCGACCCGGAGACCGGCACGCCGGTCGAGGACTCCTGGGCGACCATGGCCGAGCTGGTCGAGGAGGGCAAGGTCCGCTGGGCCGGGGTCTCCAACTTCGGCGTCGGCCTGCTGGAGCGCTGCCAGCGGGTCCGCCATGTCGACGCCGTGCAGCCGCCGTTCAGCCTGCTGGACCGGCGGGCCGCCGCCGACGTGATCCCCTGGTCCGCCGAGCACGGGACCGGCGTCATCTGCTCCAGCCCGCTGCAGTCGGGCCTGCTCACCGGCAGCTTCGACGGCGACCGGGTCCGCGACCTGCCCGCCGACGACTGGCGCCGGGGGAGCGGGGACTTCCAGCCGCCGGATCTGGAGGCCAATCTCGAGCTGGCCCGCCGGCTCCAGCCGGTGGCTGCGCGGCACGGGGTCCCGGTGGCCGCGGTGGCGATCGCCTGGGTCCTGGCCACCCCAGGGGTGACCGGCGCGATCGTCGGCGCCCGCCGCCCCTCCCAGGTCGACGGCTGGCTGCCCGCCGGCAACCTCCAGCTCACCGACGATGACCTGGCCGAGCTCCAGCGCGCCATCGACGAGACCGGCGCCGGCAGGGGCTAGGCTCAGCCACCAGGCCGACCATGGCACAAGTGTCCTGGGGCGGCGATCACCCGGTCCATGGCACAGGCGCTCCTGAGTGGCGGTGGCGGGAGCCGGAGCTCCCCCGCATGGATCTGGGACCAGAGGTTGGCGAGCGGCCCAGGACGTATGTGCACAACGTCCGGCGAAAGGAAAGGGCCGCGGTGGCTCCGCGGCCCTTCCTTGGCGTCGTCGAAACGACTGACGCTTCCGCCCCCAACGGCGTTCACCGGGACCCCGCTACGGCCTGATCCCCCAGAGCAGGCCGCCGGAGAAGAAACGGTCCCGGGTTCGCGCCGTTCCCCATATTGGGGGCGGTCTGTACCCGCACCGCGGAGTCTAGTTCTAGGTAACTAGTCATTGCAAGTCCCTCTTGGTCAGGTACCGTTGACGGCGATGGCCCGTACCTACGTCCTCGACACCAACGTGCTGATCGCCGACCCGGAGGCCCCGGGTCGCTTCCACGAGCACGACGTGGCCATCCCCCTCACCGTGGTCGAGGAGCTGGACAAGCTCAAGACCCGCCCCGACGAGACCGGGGCCTCGGCCCGCCGGGCCATCCGCACCCTGGAGCGGCTGCGCCAGCAGGGCAACCTGTCGCAGGGGGTCGAGCTGCCGGGCGGCGGCCGGATCTGGGTCGAGGTCAGCCAGGCGTCCCGGCTCGACCTGCCGGAGGCCCTGTCCTCCGACTCCGACGACAACCGGATCCTGGCCACCACCGCCAACCTGGCCAAGGAGCTGGCCGGGGAGCGCTCGGTGGTGCTGGTCTCCAAGGACGCCAGCCTCCGCATCAAGGCCGAGGCCCTGAAGCTGGCCGCCGAGGAGTACCGCCACGAGCGGGTCGCGATCGAGGAGGGCTACCTGGGGGTGGCCACCTGCGAGCTGGCCGGCGGCCTGGACGCCATCTACGCCAGCCGGGGCGGGGAGATCACCGCCGACCAGCCGCTGTGGGCCAACCAGTTCGTGGTCATGCGCACCGGCAGCCAGAGCGCGCTCGGCCAGGTGCGGCGCACCGTCGAAGCGGGCCAGCCGGTCGAGATCACCCTGATCGGGGAGGCCCCGGAGACCTTCGGGGTGCGGGCCCGCTCCAAGGAGCAGCAGTTCGCCCTGCACCTGCTCCACGACCCCAAGGTGCCGCTGGTGTCGCTGGCCGGCAACGCCGGCACCGGCAAGACCTACCTGGCCGTCGCCGCCGGGCTGGAGTCCACCCTCGAGCAGCGCGCCTACGACCGGGTGCTGGTGTTCCGCCCGGTGGTCCCGGTCGGCCGCCAGGACCTCGGGTTCCTGCCCGGCGACGTCGACGAGAAGATCTCCCCGTGGATGAAGGCCATCCACGACACCCTCGCCCAGCTGTTCCGGGGCAGCCACGACTCCGACCGGCGCGAGAGCTACACCCAGGACCTGGTCCAGGGCCTGCTCGACGACGGGACGGTGCAGCTGGAGCCGCTGACCTTCATCCGCGGCCGCACCTTCGCCCGCACCTTCGCCATCCTCGACGAGGCCCAGAACGTCGAGTACGGGGTGCTGCGCTCCCTGGCCAGCCGGCTCGGGGAAGGCTCCAAGCTGGTCCTGTGCCACGACACCACCCAGGTCGACCATCCCTACGTCGACCCGGACTCCGGGGTGGCGGCCATGATCGAGCGGCTCAAGGGCGAGCCCCTGTTCGGCCACGTCACCCTCGTCAAGGGCGAGCGCAGCCCGGTCGCCGAGCTGGTCGCCCGCAAGCTGTAGGAGGACTCCGGCATGCCCGAACCCGACGACGCCCTCAGCCCGACCGACCGGGAGCTGCTGGTCAGGGCCGAGCTGGCCCTCAGCCAGGTCAACAACCGCCACGGCCTCGAGGCCGACCAGTCGGCCACCCTGACCGCGATCCGGCTGCGCCTGGAGGGCAAGTCGCGGGCGTCGCTCGACGACCTGCTGGTGGCCGGCAAGGACCTCGGCGGCAAGGACCCGCTGACCGAGGCGATGACCAGGCGCCAGCAGAGCCCGAGCTTCGACGACCTGGTCGCCGGGGCCGAGCAGCAGCCCAAGAGGTCGCTGGACGACCTCCTGTAGCGCTGCGGACAAACCAAGCCAAAGGTTGCATGGTGGACTAGACTCCGAGGGCTGCCGTCGCACCTGCCGGAGGACCCGCGATGAAGCGCCCCACCCGTGCCCTGCTGGCCGCCCTCACCCTCGCCTGCTGCCTGGTCGCCGCGCTGGCCGGACCGGGCGCCGCCACCCCGGCCGCCACCGCTGCGCCACCCGTCAAGCAGCCGGTGGCCACCGGCACCGGCGGGGCGATCGCCACCGTCGACCTGGACGCCTCGGCCGCCGGCCTTGAGGTGCTGCGACGCGGCGGCAACGCGGTGGACGCCGCGGTCGCGGCCGCGGCCACCCTCGGCGTCACCGAGGCCTACTCGGCCGGCATCGGCGGCGGCGGGTTCATGGTCGTCTACCTGGCCGGCCAGCGCCGGGTGGTCACCATCGACGGCCGCGAGACCGCCCCGGCCGCCTTCGAGGAGGACAGCTTCATCGACCCGGCCACGGGG
>DATHIG010000600.1:0-9650 GCA_035490035.1 Actinomycetes bacterium | reverse complement strand
TGAGCCGCCCGCGGCGACGGTCGTCTGCTGCCATGCCCCCTCCCCCGGTCCGAGTGGACTCACCGGCCCGGGACAGTATCGAGGGCGAGGTTCAGCTCCAGCACATTCACCCTCGGCTCGCCGAGAAACCCGAGGTCACGGCCCAGGGTATGCTCGCGCACCAGCGCCCGGACCCGCGCGGGGTCGAGCCGGCGGGCGGCCGCCACCCGCTCGACCTGGAAGGCGGCCGCCGCCGGCGAGATGTGCGGGTCGAGGCCGGAGCCGGAGGCGGTCACCAGCTCGGCCGGGATGTCGGCGGCCGTCCTGCCCGGATGGGCCTCGAGCAGGGCGTTGATCCGCTCCTGCACGGTGTCGGCCAGCTGCTGCGAGGTCGGCCCGAGGTTGGAGGCGCCGGAGGCGCCGGCGTCGTAGCCGTCACCGGCGGCCGAGGGCCGGCCCCAGAAGTACCGAGGGTCGGTGAACGACTGGCCGATCAGGCTGGAGCCGACCACCTGGCCGCCCCGGCGGACCAGGCTCCCGTCGGCACCGCCGCCGAAGACGGCCTGGCCGACACCGAACATCAGCATCGGGTAGGCCAGCCCGACCAGGACGGTGAACACGACCAGGGCGATCGCGCCCCGGCGAACGTCGGTCAACATGGCAGTGGGCTCCTAAGCCAGACGGATGAGGTTGATCACGAAATCGATCAGCTTGATGCCGACGAACGGCAGGACGATGCCGCCAAGCCCGTAGACGAGCAGGTTGCGGCGGAGCAGGGAGGTCGCCGAGACGGGACGGAACCTGACCCCGCGAAGGGCGAGCGGGATCAGGGCGACGATGATGAGGGCGTTGAAGATCACCGCCGACAGCACCGCCGACTGGGGGCTTTCCAGCCGCAGGATGTTGAGCCGGTCGAGCACCGGGTAGGTGGCCGCGAACAGCGCCGGGATGATGGCGAAGTACTTGGCCACGTCGTTGGCGATCGAGAAGGTGGTGAGCGAGCCCCTGGTGATCAGCAGCTGCTTGCCGATCTCGACCACCTCGATGAGCTTGGTCGGGTTGGAGTCGAGGTCGACCATGTTGCCGGCTTCCTTGGCGGCGATCGTGCCGGTGTTCATGGCCACCCCGACGTCGGCCTGGGCCAGCGCCGGGGCGTCGTTGGTGCCGTCCCCGGTCATGGCGATGAGCTTGCCGCCGGCCTGCTCGGCCCGGATCAGCTCCATCTTCCGCTCCGGGGTCGCCTGGGCCAGGAAGTCGTCGACCCCGGCCTCGCTGGCGATGGCCGCCGCCGTGAGCGGGTTGTCGCCGGTGATCATGACGGTGCGGATGCCCATGCGGCGCAGCTCGTCGAAGCGGTCGCGCATGCCGCCCTTGACGATGTCCTTGAGGTGGATGACGCCGAGGGTGCGGACGCCGTCGGCCACCACCAACGGGGTGCCGCCGCCGCGGGCGATGCCCTCGACGATCGGGTCGAGCTCGCCTGGGACGTCCCCGCCGCGCTCCTTCACCCAGGCCACGACCGCGTCGGCCGCCCCCTTGCGGACCTGGCGGCCGTCGAGGTCGGCTCCCGACATCCGGGTCTGGGCGGTGAAGGGGACGAACCGGGCCCGCTGCTCCAGCAGCTCGCGCCCGCGCAGGCCGTACTTCTCCTTGGCCAGGACCACGATCGAGCGACCCTCGGGGGTCTCGTCGGAGAGCGAGGAGAGCTGGGCCGCGTCGGCCAGCTCGGTCACCTCGACCCCGGGCAGGGGGATCAGCTCGGTGGCCTGCCGGTTGCCGAGGGTGATCGTGCCCGTCTTGTCCAGCAGCAGGGTGTTGACGTCGCCGGCCGCCTCGACGGCCCGGCCGGACATGGCGAGCACGTTGTGCTGCACCATCCGGTCCATCCCGGCGATGCCGATGGCCGACAGCAGGGCGCCGATGGTGGTCGGGATGAGGCAGACCAGCAGGGCGATCAGCACCACCACCTCCGCCTTCCGCCCGGAGTAGACGGCGAATGGCTGCAAGGTCACGACCGCGACCAGGAAGATGACGGTGAGCACGCTGAGCAGGATCGACAGGGCGATCTCGTTGGGCGTCTTCTGCCGCTCGGCCCCCTCGACCAGGGCGATCATCCTGTCCAGAAAGCTGTGGCCCGGTTCGGCGGTGATGCGGACCCGGATCCAGTCCGACAGGACCCGGGTGCCGCCGGTGACCGCCGAGCGGTCCCCGCCGGACTCGCGGATCACCGGCGCGGACTCGCCGGTGATGGCCGACTCGTCCACCGAGGCGATGCCCTCGATGACCTCGCCATCTCCGGGGATGACCTCGCCGGCGTCGACCGTCACCTGGTCGCCCGCCCGGAGTTGGGAGGCCGGCACGACCTCGGTGGTGCCGTCGTCGCGGAGCCGGCGGGCGGTGGTGTCTCTGCGAGTCTTGCGCAGCTCGTCGGCCTGGGCCTTGCCACGCCCCTCGGCCATCGCCTCGGCGAAGCTGGCGAACAGCACCGTGAACCAGAGCCAGAGCGCGACCTGGCCGGCGAACGAGACGCCGCCCGGGCCGCCGCCGTTGAACAGGTTGACCAGGAACCGCAGGGTGACCAGCACGCTGCCGACCAGGACCACGAACATCACCGGGTTGCGGACCTGCACCCGCGGGTCGAGCTTGCGGAGCGCCGACACGACCGCCCCGCGCACGATCGCGGGTTCGAACAGGCGCTGGGGAGTTGCCATGGTTCTGGGGCCGCCTTTCAGAAGAGCTGGCCGGTGGCCTGGATGAGGTGCTCGACGAGCGGGCCGAGGGCGAGCACCGGGAAGAAGGTCAGGGCGCCGACGATCAGGACCACGCTGACGAGCAGGCCGACGAACAACGGGGTGTGGGTCGGGAAGGTGCCCGGCCCGGCCGGGACCGTGTCCTTGGCGGCAAGGCTGCCCGCGATGGCCAGCACGGCCAGGATCGGCAGGAAGCGCCCGGCCCAGAGCGCCAGCGTCCCGGTCAGGTTGTAGAAGGGCGTGTCGCCGGTCAGGCCGGCGAAGGCCGAGCCGTTGTTGTTGGTCATCGAGGCGAACGCGTACAGGATCTCGGTCAGGCCGTGCGGGCCCTCATTGAGCCGCGAGGAGGTGCCGACATCGAGCACCGAGGCGATCCCGGTCAGCACCAGCACCACTGTTGGCATGACCAGGATGGCCAGGCCGGCCAGCTTGACCTCGCGGGCCTGGACCTTCTTGCCCAGCCATTCCGGGGTGCGGCCGACCATCAGGCCGGCGATGAACACCGCCAGCAGGACGAACACCAGCATCGAGTACAGCCCGCTGCCGACCCCGCCCGGTGAGACCTCGCCGAGCAGCATGTGGGCGGTGGGCACCAGCCCGCCGATCGCGGTATAGGAGTCGTGGAAGGAGTTGACGGCGCCGGTCGAGGTGCCGGTGGTGCTGGCCGCGAACGTGCCCGAGGCGCCGATGCCGAAGCGGGTCTCCTTGCCCTCCATGTTGCCGCCCGCCTGGGCGGCCGTTCCCGAGGCGGCGGCCTGGTCGGCCCCGGCCCGCTCGACGATCGGGTTGCCGGCCTGCTCGGCCAGCACCACCGTGGCGGTCATGCCCACCCAGATGAGGGCCATGGCCGCGAACACCGCCCAGCCCTGGCGGCGCGAGCCGACCATGCGGCCATAGGTGGCGGTGAGCGCGAACGGGATCACCAGCAGGGCCACCATCTCCAGGAAGTTGGTGATCGGGTCCGGGTTCTCGTAGGGATGGGCGGAGTTGGCGTTGTAGGGCCCGCCGCCGTTGGTGCCGAGCTCCTTGATCGCCTCCTGCGACGCGATCGGTCCGCCGGGCAGGCTCTGGGCGGTGCCGCCGACCGTCGCCACCTCGCGCAGCTCGTTGAAGTTCTGGATCACGCCCCTGGCCATGAGCAGGGAGGCGAGCAGGATCGAGAGCGGCAGGAGCACGAACAGCACGCCGCGGGTCAGGTCGACCCAGAAGTTGCCGATGGTCTCGGCCCGGCGGCGGGTGAGGCCCCGGATCAGGGCGACGGCCACGGCCAGGCCGACCCCGGCCGAGACGAAGTTCTGCACCGCAAGGCCGGCCATCTGGGTGAGGTGGCTCATGGTCTGCTCGCCCAGATAGTTCTGCCAGTTGGTATTGGTCACGAACGACACGGCGGTGTTGAGGGCGAGGTAGGGGTCGACGGCCCCGAAGCCGTCGGGGTTGACCGGCAGCAGACCCTGGATCCGCTGGAGGATGTACAGCCCGACGACCGAGGCCAGCGAGAAGATCAGCAGCGAGCGTGCATAGGCCTTCCAGGTCTGCTCACGGTCGGGGGCGAGGCGGAGGCTGCGGTAGACAAGGCGCTCGACCGGGCCCAGCACCGGATCCAGGAACGTCCGCTCGCCGCCCATGACCCGCGCGATGTAGGTGCCGAGGGGCGGCGTCAGCAGCACCACCACGAGCAGCAGGACGAGCGGCTGGAGGAGGTTGGAGACGAGCATCTCAGAAGCGCTCCGGTCGCACCAGGGCGTAGACGAGGTAGCCGAGCAGGGCGAGCGCGGCGACGAGGGCGAGCAGGTTCTCCCAGTCCATGGCGTGGCTCCGGTCAGGCCTTCTCGACGAAGGCCAGCCAGATGAAGCTCAGCGCGGCCAGCGCCAGGACGATGGCGATGACGACGAGGTCCATCCAGCCTCCCGTTCAGACAGCTGTCGGTCGGCTTCCACCCTGACGCCCGGTCACAAAGACGGCGTGAAGGAAGCCCGCCGGGACGCAAAGAACTCGTCAAGGCGAAAGCCTGGTCCACCGGGCGGCATATGCTGATTGCATGGACGTCCCTCGGCGGCTTGCGGTGGGCGGGCCTCGCGGCGCGCTCGGCTACGCCGTGGCCGTGGCCGGCACGGCGCTGGTCACCGCTCCCCTGCTGGCCTTCCGCGGTGACGTATCCAAGACCACCGTGGTGCTGGCCTACCTGCTGGTGGTGACCGCGGCCGCCGCCGCCGGCGGTCTCGGCCCAGGCATCACCGCCGCCGCCCTTGGCTTCCTCGCCTTCGACGTGCTGTTCCTGCAGCCCTACCACCATGTCATCGTCGACGACCCCCAGGACTACCTGTCACTCGGTGTCTACCTGCTGGTCGCCGTCGTGGTCAGCCTGCTGGTCGGGACCAGCGAGCGCCGGCGCGCCCAGGCCGAGCGCCGGGAGCGCGAGACCCGCATGCTGTTCGACCTGTCGACCAGCCTGGTCGCCCACGGCAGCCTCGAGGACACCCTCAACGGGGTGGTCCGCACCGTGCGCTCGCTGTTCGACCTGGCCGGCTGCGCGATCGTGCTGCCGTCGGGCGATGGCATCCGCATGGCCGCGATCGATGGCCAGGTGCCCGACGACCTCGACGAGCGCTTCGCCACCGCCGCCGCCCAGACCTCGGTGCAGGTTCGCGGCCCGGCCGGCGCCGACCTGGAGCCGGGCCGGGCCCTGACCGTGCCCATGCGCAGCGGCGCGCACGTGGTCGGGGCGCTGGTGGTGGTGGCCGGCGGCCCCGGCTCCTCCGGGTTCGGCGAGCCCGAGCGGCGGGTGCTGGCCACCTTCGCCAACCAGGCCGCCCTGGCCGTCGAGCAGGGCCAGCAGGAGGAGCAGCGCAACCGGGCAATTGCCCTGCAGGAGACCGACCGGCTGCGCACCGCCCTGCTCAACTCGGTCTCCCACGACCTTCGCACGCCGCTGGCCTCGATCAAGGCGTCCGCCTCGAGCCTGCTCGACCGTGACGTCGAGTGGGGCCCGGCCGACCGGGACGAGTTCCTGGCCACCATCAACACCGAGGCCGACCGGCTCACCCGGCTGGTCCACAACCTGCTCGACATGTCCCGCATCGAGGCCGGAGCCCTGGACCCCCACCTGGTGGAGACCTCGGTCGGCGAGGTGGTCGGCCCGGTGCTGCGCCGGGCCAGGGCCGCGTCCCGTCAGCGGGTCGACGTGGAGGTGCCCGAGGAGCTGCCGCCGGTGCTGGTCGACCCGGTCCGGCTGGACCAGGTGCTGACCAACCTGCTCGACAACGCCCGCGGCTACGCCGACACCAGCCCCGTCCAGGTCACCGCCCGCCAGATCGGCGACGCCATCGAGCTGCGGGTGGTCGACCACGGACCGGGCATCCCCGGCCCGGAGCGAGAGCGGGTGTTCGACCAGTTCTACCGGCTCAAGGGCGGCGGCAAGCGGCCCGAGGGGACCGGTATGGGCCTTGCCATCTGCCGGGGGATCGTGCAGGCGCACGGTGGCAGCCTGCGGGTCGAGACCACCCCCGGAGGCGGCGCCACCTTCGTGCTCACCCTGCCGGTGTCGCCGCGCCGGGCGCCGGCCGAGGAGCCCGCCGCCGACCGGGAGGTGGCCCGGCCGTGACCCTGGTCCTGGTGGTCGACGACGAGCCGCCGATCGTCCGAGCGGTCGCGGCCAACCTGCGCGTCCGTGGCTATCAGGTGCTGACCGCGGCCAGCGGGGAGGCCGCCCTGACCGCGGTCGAGACCCACCAGCCGGACTGCGTCGTGCTCGACCTCGGCCTGCCCGGCATCGACGGCCTCGAGGTGCTGCGCCGCCTGCGCACCTGGACCCAGGTCCCGGTGGTGGTGCTGACGGCCATCGACGGCGAGCGGGACAAGGTGGCCGCGCTGGACCTCGGCGCCGACGACTACGTGACCAAGCCGTTCGGCGTGGCCGAGCTGATGGCCCGCATCCGGGTCGCCCTGCGCCACGCCAAGGATGCCGCCGCCGACCGGCCGCGGGTGATCCGGGCCGGCGACGTGGCCATCGACCTGGACGCCAAGCTGGTGACACGGGGCGGCGCCGCCGTGCGGCTGACCCCGACCGAGTACCGGCTGCTCGAGACGCTGGCCACCAACTCCGGCCGGCTGTGCACCCACCGCTTCCTGCTCGAACGGGTCTGGGGTCCCGGCTACGGCGACGAGTCGCAGTACCTGCGGGTCTACATGGCCAACCTGCGCAAGAAGCTCGACGACCCGTCGGCGCCGCAGCTGCTGCTGACCGAGCCCGGCATGGGCTACCGGTTCGTGGTCCCCGAGCCCGACACCGCGCCGGCGGAGGCCTGACCCGCGTGCGCGTGGTGATCATCGGCTGTGGCCGGGTTGGAGCAGGGCTCGCGGCCGGGTTGGCGGCGGCCGGGGAGGTCGTCGCCGTGGTCGACAAGGACCCCAAGGCGTTCGAGCGGCTGGGCGAGGAGTTCACCGGCCAGACGGTCGAGGGCATCGGCTTCGATCGCGACGTGCTCGAGCGGGCCGGCGTCGCCCGGGCCGACGCCGTGGTCGCCGTGACCAGCGGGGACAACTCCAACGTCGTCACCGCACGGGTGGCACGGGATGTCTACCGGGTCCCTCGGGTCATCGCCCGGATCCACGACCCCCGGCGGGCCGCCCTGTACGAGGAGCTCGGCATCGTCACCGTGTCCTCGACCGACTGGGCGCTGCGCAAGATCCGCGACTACCTGGAGCACCGCACCCTCAAGGAGGAGAGCACCTTCGGACGCGGCGAGGTCTCGCTGCTGCGGCTGGAACTGCCGCAGCACCTGGTCGACCGGTCGGTGGCCGACGTCGAGGGCCAGGACGAAGGGCTCCGGGTGGTCAGCGTCACCCGCAGGGGTGGCGCGTTCGTGCCCGGTCCGGCGACCGTGCTCGCCGAGGGCGACGTTGTCCGCCTGGCGGTCGGGCCCGACGGCCGGGACCGGCTCGACACGCTGCTGGCCGAGGAGGCCAGCCGCGACCAGGCCGGCCGGGAGGTGACCAGGTGAGGGTCCTCGTGGCCGGGGCAGGGGTCTGGGGGTCCTACATCGCCGACCACCTGGTCGGGACCGGGCACGAGGTGATCGTGGTCGAGCAGGACGCCACCACCGCCCGCCGGGCCAGGGCCTCGGGCGGCCGCACGGTGGTCGCCGGCGATGCCTGCGAGCCATCGGTGCTGGATCGCCTCGGCCTTGACACCGTCGACACGGTGGTCGCGGCCACCGGCGACGACGAGGACAACCTGGTGGTCAGCCTGCTGGTCAAGCGCTGGTACGCCGTACCCCGGGTGGTCGCGCGGGTCAACAATCCCAAGAACACCTGGATGTTCACAGACGACTGGGGTGTCGACACCGCCGTCTCGGCCCCAGCGGTCATGACCTGGCTGCTGGAGAGCGCGGTCGGGATCCAGGACGTGGTCGCCCTGCTCAGGGCCGAGCGTGGCCGCGGGGTGGCGTTGGTGGAGCTGACCCTCGACGAGGACAGCCCGGCCCTCGGTCACCGACCGGCCGACCTCGACCTCCCCCCCGGCGCCACCGTGGTCGCCGTCGTCCGCGGCGACCAGGTGCTCGCCGGGGTCGACGCCGGCCCCTTCGAGCCCGCCGACGAGGTCCTGGCCCTCACCACCCTCCAGGCCGAACCCGACCTGCGCCGCCTCCTCGGCGGCCAGCCCGGCGGCTCCCACACCCCGGCCGCCTGACCGGCGACGGGTCGGGTACACTGCCACCTCGAAACGGGATGTAGCGCAGCTTGGCAGCGCGCCACGTTCGGGACGTGGAGGCCCCGGGTTCAAATCCCGGCATCCCGACCACCACGGAGCCCCATGACCTGGGGCTCTGTTCGTGTTCCGGCCGGGCTGTGCGAACGCCCACGAGCAGCGGCCCTTGTTCGGGCATGCCGTGTGTGGCAGGCAAGGCGTCGCCCGTCGTGTCCATGGTCCGGTGGCGGATGGCGACTGGCGTCGCAAAGTGAACGATGCGCGGTACGACGATCAGGGCAGGCCGCCCGCCGCGACGACGTAGGTCGAATGCGCCGACTGAGCCATTGACCGGCTTGGTGGAGCGGCCCAGATTGGGACTTCGGCCCGCACCCGGAGCTGGGCGGGCTTGACGTGCTCTGTGAGGTCGTGGTCTCGGCGCTGACGTGGCTGCCCGCTCGAAGCCGGGTGTGCGGCGCGCGCCGAGGGCCGTCCGGGTGAGTACCTGAACGGGAGGATGCTTGATGCACAGGACCGCGAAGGGTGGCTCGTCGGTGGCGCGGGTCCGGCGGGCAGTCGTGCCGCTGCTGCTGGCGGTGCTCCTGGCCGTGTTGGCGGCGCCGGCCGGCGCGGCCCCAGCCTCCGAGGTCATCGTCCTGCCCGGCGCCAGCTCGGCCGAGGGCATCGCCGCCGGTGCTGGCGCCACCTTCTACGCCGGCGACCTGTTCGGCGGCGACATCTTCCGCGGCGACCTTCAGCGCGGCACCGCCGAGCGGTTCATCGACGCCCCCGCCGGACGCATGGCCGTGGGCATGGTCGCCGATGTCGCCCACGACCTGCTGTTTGTGGCCGGTGGCTTCACCGGGCAGGGCTATGTGTACGACACCCGTGCTGGTGCCACCGTGGCCAGCTACCAGTTCGGCGATCCGGCCAGCTCGGTCATCAATGACGTGGCCCTCACCAAGGATGGCGCCTGGTTCACCGACTCCCTGCAAGCCCAGCTCTACTTCGTCCCGGTCAGCCGGGCTGGAGTGCCGGGGCCAACGTTCAGCACCCTGGCGCTGAGCGGCCCGGCGGCCGACACCAGCGGGGCGTTCAACCTCAACGGCATCCAGGCCACGGCCAACGGCAAGACCCTGGTCGTGGCCCACTCGGCCAACGGGCAGCTGTACACGGTGGATCCGGAGACCGGGGCCAGCGCGACCATCGCCGGGGTCAGCGTGCCCAATGTCGA
>DATHIG010000599.1:0-3803 GCA_035490035.1 Actinomycetes bacterium | reverse complement strand
GGATCGTGCGCGGGGGTGATCTTGACCGCGCCGGTGCCGAACTCGCGGTCCACGGCCTCGTCGGCGACGATCGGGATCAGGCGGTCGACCAGGGGCAGGCGCACGATCCGGCCGACCAGCTCCCGGTAGCGGGGGTCGTCGGGGTGGACGGCGACCGCGGTGTCGCCCAGCATCGTCTCGGCCCGCGAGGTCGCCACCCCGATCCAGCCGGACCCGTCGGCCAGCGGGTAGCGCAGGTGGGCGAGCTCGCCCGGGACCTCCTCGTGCTCGACCTCGATGTCGGACAGGGCGGTCAGGCAGCGGGGGCACCAGTTGATGATCCGCCGGCCCCGGTACAGCAGGCCCTGCTCGTACAGGGAGACGAACACCTCCCGGACGGCCCGCGACAGCCCCTCGTCCATGGTGAAGCGCTCGCGCGACCAGTCGACCGAGTCGCCCAGGCGCTGCATCTGGCCGAGGATGCGCCCGCCCGACTCGGCCTTCCATTGCCAGACCCGCTCCACGAACGCCTCCCGCCCCAGGTCGAAGCGGGTCTTGCCGGCTTTGGCGAGCTCGCGCTCGACCACGTTCTGGGTGGCGATGCCGGCGTGGTCCATACCGGGCAGCCACAGCACCTCGAAGCCCCGCATGCGGTGCATGCGGGCCAGCCCGTCCTGATATGTGTGATCGAGAGCGTGGCCAATGTGGAGCGACCCGGTCACATTTGGTGGTGGAAGGGCCATGCTGAAGCGGGGCCGGCCCGAGGCCGGGTCGGCCCGGAACAGGCCGGCGTCCAGCCAGCGCCGGTAGGTGGGACCTTCGACCGTTGTGGGGTCGTAGGCCTTGGGCAGCTCCGGGCGCCCTTGTGGGGTGGTCACGGGTGTGCGGCTCCTCGATCGGACGGGGGCCAGCCGGCGGGGCGGCGGCCGAAGGCGTCAGCCTAGCCCGATACTCGCAGCGCCGAGGCGGTCTGCGCCGCCAGCGTGGCCGCGAACCTGCTCACCCGGATCCCGTCCATGCCACTCAGGCGCTGCGCTCCCGCCGGGTCCGCTCCGAAGCGGCCTCGCGGTCGCGCGGCACAAGGGTCGGGTTGACCCCGCTGGACACCACGTCGGCGGTGATCACGCAGCGGCGGATGTCGTCGCGCGAGGGCAGGTCGTACTGGACGTCGAGCAGGACCTCCTCCAGGATCGCCCGCAGGCCGCGGGCGCCCGTGCCCCGCAGGATCGCCTGGTCGGCGACCGCCTCCAGCGCGTCGTCGGAGAACTCCAGCTCCACCCCGTCGAACTCGAAGAACTTGCGGTACTGCTTGACCAGCGCGTTCTTGGGCTCGACGAGGATGCGGACCAGCGCCTGCTTGTCCAGCGAGTGGACCGAGGAGATGACGGGCAGGCGCCCGATGAACTCGGGGATCAGGCCGAACTTGAGCAGGTCCTCAGGGAGCACCCTGGCGAGGATCTCGCCGACGTCCTTGTCCGCGATACGACGGAGGTCGGCCCCGAAGCCGACCCCTTTGCGCCCGATCCGCGACTCGATGATCTTCTCCAGCCCGGCGAACGCGCCACCGCAGATGAACAGCACGTTGGTGGTGTCGATCTGGATGAACTCCTGGTGAGGGTGCTTGCGGCCGCCCTGGGGGGGCGCGCTGGCGGTGGTCCCTTCCAGGATCTTCAGCAGGGCCTGTTGCACGCCCTCGCCGGAGACGTCGCGGGTGATCGACGGGTTCTCGCTCTTGCGGGCGATCTTGTCGATCTCGTCGATGTAGATGATCCCGGTCTCGGCCTTCTTGACGTCGTAGTCGGCCGCCTGGATCAGCTTGAGCAGGATGTTCTCGACGTCCTCGCCGACGTAGCCGGCCTCGGTGAGCGCGGTGGCGTCGGCGATCGCGAACGGCACGTTGAGCATCCGGGCGAGCGTCTGCGCCAGCAGCGTCTTCCCGCAGCCGGTGGGACCGAGCAGGATGATGTTGGACTTCTGCAGCTCCACGTCGCCGGAGGCGCCGGCCCCGACCTGGATCCGCTTGTAGTGGTTGTAGACGGCGACCGACAGGACCTTCTTGGCCTCGTCCTGGCCGATCACGTAGTCGTTGAGGAAGTCGTAGATCTCTTTCGGCTTCGGCAGCTCGTCGAACTTGAGCTCGGAGGTCTCCGACAGCTCTTCTTCGATGATCTCGTTGCAGAGGTCGATGCACTCGTCGCAGATGTAGACACCGGGCCCGGCGATCAGCTTCTTGACCTGCTTCTGCGACTTGCCGCAGAACGAGCACTTCAACAGGTCGCCGCCGTCTCCGAACTTGGCCATCTGGTCGAGTCCTCTCGCTCAGGGGCTACGGCCGTCGACTGCTGGAGCGTACCCGCCAGGTGGGACCGCCCGCCACCGTCATTTGCCGCCTACTGGCCACTCGCCACGGCCAGCAACTCCTCGGCCGCTTCCCGGCTCTCGATGATCTCGTCGATGATGCCGTACTCCTTGGCCTGCTCGGCGGTCATGATGAAGTCGCGGTCGGTGTCGTGGCCGATCTTCTCCACGTCCTGACCGGTGTGGGCGGCCAGGATCTCGTCCAGCATCCGGCGCATGCGGATGATCTCCCGGGCCTGGATCTCGATGTCGACCGATTGGCCCTCGGCCCCGCCGGACGGCTGGTGGATCAGGACGCGGGAATGGGGCAGGCCGAGGCGCTTGCCTGGGGCGCCGGCGGCCAGCAGCACGGCCGCGGCCGAGGCGGCCTGGCCCATGCAGGTGGTGGCGACGTCCGGCTTGACGTACTGCATGGTGTCGTAGATCGCCAGCAGCGCCGTCACCGAGCCGCCGGGCGAGTTGATGTACAGCTGGATGTCCTTGTCGGGGTCCTCGCTCTCCAGGTGGAGCAGCTGGGCCATCACGAGGTTGGCGACGGTGTCGTCGATCGGGGTGCCGAGGAAGATGATCCGCTCGTTCAGCAGCCGCGAGTAGATGTCGAACGAACGCTCCCCACGGTTGGTCTGCTCGACGACGACCGGGACCAGATAGTTCGAAGGTGGCTGCATCGCCGTTCTCTACTCCTTGGGCTCGGACTCGTCGTCGGGCGCCGGGTCGCGCTGCACGGCGTGCTCGACCATCAACGCCAGGGCCTTGCTCCGCAGGATATCACCGGAGATGACTCCCGCCCGGCCTTCCGCGAGGGCATTGCGGACCTCCTCGGGGTCGCGACCGACGCGCTGGGCCTGGCGGCGGATCTCGGCGTCGACCTCCTGGTCGCTGACCTCGAAGCGCTCGGCGTCGGCGACCGCCTCCAGTACCAGCTGGGCCTTGACCGCCCGCTCGGACTGGGCCCGGAGGTCGGCCTCGACGTCGTCGCTGGTCTGCCCGATGGCCTCCAGGTACTGGTCGAGGTTGGCGCCCATCATGCCCAGCTGCTGGGCGAAGCGGTTGGCCCGGTAGTGCAGCTCGTCGTGGACCAGCGACTCGGGCAGGGGCACCTCCACCTGGTCGAGGTAGGCCTGGAGCACCCGGGTCTCCAGCTCGCTGGCCAGCTGGCCGGCGGCCGCATCCTCCAGCCGCCGGCGCAGGTCGGCCTTGAGCTCGTCCAGGGTGTCGAACTCGCTGGCCTCCTCGGCGAAATCGTCGTCCAGCTTGGGCAGGACCTTGGTCTTGGCCTCCTTGACCAGGACCTGGAAGGTCACCTCGCGGCCGGCCAGCTGCTCGCCGGCCTCGTCGGGCAGGGTGGCGTTGAAGCGCAGGATGTCGCCCTTGCGCTTGCCCTCCAGCTCCTCGTCGAGCTTGGGCACGACCGTGCCCGAGCCGACCTCGTACAGGAAGTCGCTGCGGGTCAGCTCGGGGATCTC
>DATHIG010000598.1:0-2535 GCA_035490035.1 Actinomycetes bacterium | reverse complement strand
GGGGAGCGGTTCATGGCCCGCTACGACCCCGAGCGGATGGAGCTGTCGGCCCGCGACCGGGTCGCGCTGGCCAACTACACCGAGATCGCCGAGGGCCGCGGCGGCCCCAACGGCGGGGTGTTCCTGGACATCAGCCACCTCGGCAAGGACGCCATCCTGAAGAAGCTGCCACGGATGTACCGGCAGTTCCTGGAGCTGCAGCGGGCGCTCCGCGACACCATGTGGGAGACCTGCGGGGTGGTCCGCGACCATCCCGGCCTGGAGCGTGGCCTGGAGAGGGTGGCCGAGCTGCGGGAACTGGCCGCCGACGTGGACGTCCGGCCCACCTCCGAAGGCTACGCCGACCTCGCCCACGCCCTGGACCTTCGCGCCTCCCTGGCCGCCGCCGAGGCCACCCTGCTCGGGGCCGTGGCCCGCCGCGAGAGCCGCGGCGCCCACCAGCGCCGCGACCACCCCGAGATCGACCCTGAGCTGCGGGTCAACTTCCAGACCCGCCTGGACACCGACGGCCGCCTGACTACCGTCACCGAGCCCGTCCCGCCAATCCCACCCGAGCTGCAGCCATGGGCCGACACTAGCGAGGACCTGAGCGTGGCCGGTCGGCTGCTCGAGTAGCCACGCTGCAGCCAGCCTTCTGGTATCCGGCTTAGCGTTCGGGCTGGGGTATGCGGCCCTTGGCGACCTGCTCCAGTGCCTGCCGGTCGATGCGGTCCTTGGGCACGACCGCGATCCGGCAGGGGGTCACCGCTCGCAGCGTCGCCATCCGCCGGCCCTCGTGCAGCAGCGCCATCTCGCCCACGATCGCCCCAGGGCCAACCTCGGCCACCGGCTCCCCGTCGATCTCCACCCGCAGCACCCCATCAAACAGCAGGAACAGCTCGTCACCTCGCTGGCCGCGGCCGAGGCCACCCTCGTGGGTGCGCTGGCCCGCACCGAGAGCCGCGGCGCCCACCAGCGCCGCGACCACCCGGACCTCTCCCCCGAGCTGCGGGTCAACTTCCAGGCCCGCCTGGACGCTGACGGACGTCTCAGCACCGCCACCCACCCCATCCCGCCGGTCCCACCCGAGCTGGAGCCATGGGCTGAGCCGAGCCAGGACCTGAGCGCGACCGGCCGCCTGCTCGAGTAGCCAAGCGGCAACTCCACGCCTCGCTTCCAGACCAGTCTCGCCTGCTGTAATGAACCATCGTGATCAGAAGAATTCGCGGCCACGGCTGAGCCTACTGGTATCCGGGTTAGCGCTCGGGTCGGGGCATGCGGCCCATGGCGATCTCCGCCAGCGCCTGTCGGTCGATGCGGTCCTTGGGCACGACCGCTACCCGACACGGGGTCACCGCCCGCAGGGTGGCCGTGCGCCGGCCCTGGTGCAGCAGCGCCACCTCGCCCACGATCGCCCCAGGGCCAACCTCGGCCACTGATTTGCCGTCGACCTCGACCCGCAGCACGCCATCGAACAGTAGGAACAGCTCGTCGCCGGTCTCGCCCTGCTGGACCAGGGTCCGGCCCGCCTGGAGGCGACGAAACCGCGGCTTGGCGTCGATGACCGCCACCGACAATTGACGCTCCAAGGCCGACTCCACCGCGGTCACGATCGGGGCCGAGTCCTCGGCGCCCCAGGGGGTGTGGCTGCCAAAGGCCTCCCGCCACCAGGTGTCGTGGTCGATGTACCCGCTCTTGGCGATCAGCCGACCGGTGTGGTCATACACCCAGTGGCGGGGAAAGGAGCTGGCGCCCACCAGCCGCGGCTCGGCGCGACCGTCGGAATGGATGGTCAGGGTAAGGGTCGACCAGGTCACTGGCCCCCCGATCTGGAGATACGGCTCGTGGCGGACCCGGCGCGGGGTGGGAAAGCCGGTCCGACCGCCCGTCGTCTGCACAAACCGGACCCAGGCGGGGCCAATTTCCGGGGCGGGCCGCAGGTCGGGCAGGGCGACCGGGGTGAACGCGATGCTCGCCGGGCCGTAGCCCACCCGGGTGACGTTGATGCGGCCGCCGCCACTCTGCCCGGCGTCCACGATGCGGCCGTCCTGGACCTCGATCCAGGCCTTGAGGCGGTTGGCGAACCGGAAGCGGTCGTCTGCTTGTAATTCGTCCAGGTCGCCGAGCACCTCGGGTGGTGGAGGATCGAAGTGGGCGACGCCGAGCCCGAACGACAGGCGGTTGAAGCCCTCCACCGCTCCCTGCGGGATCCACGACAGCGAGGTGACCGAGGACTCAAGGCGCATGGCAGCCCTCCCCGGAACTGACTCCGGCGCGATTCGGCCGGGTACCGATGGGCACAACGATGCTAGTCGCCATGAGCAGTCCCGCAAACCCTTTGAGATCCGGCCTGCCGGGCGGTGGTCTGATTGCACTCGTCACCGAGCCCCCAAGAGCCCGGTCTGCTCAGCGGATGGTCAGGGTGCCCCGCATGCCGGCCGCGGCGTGGGCCGGCACCCGGCAGTAGAACCGGTAGCTCCCCGGTGATGCGGTGAAGGTGACCTCCCGGGTGCCGCCCAGCGGCTCCTCCAGGTCGACGTCCCAGCTCGTCGATCG
>DATHIG010000597.1:0-2050 GCA_035490035.1 Actinomycetes bacterium | reverse complement strand
CGAGGCGAACGCCGCTGGCACGCCCAGCGACATCCTGGCCATCCGGTACGGGCTGCGGCGGGTCCAGGTGGACGGTGGGAGGTTGCTGCTGGACGGCCAGCCCTACCGCATGCGGAGCGCGCTGGTGCAGGGGTTCCGGGCCGACACGCTGTACGCCGAGGGGGATCGGGAGGCCATCCGCGAGGAGGTGGCGGCGGCCAAGGCGGCCGGGCTGAACACCCTCCGGCTCCACATCAAGGCCTTCGACCCGGCCTACCTCGACGCCTGCGACGAGCTCGGCATGCTCCTGCACTGCGACGTGCCGGTGGCCGAGCCGATCGCCCACGACGAGCTGGCCGCCGACGGCGAGCTGGCCGACCGGTGCGCGAGGGCGGCCGGCGCCCAGGTCCGCCGGGACGCCAACCATCCGAGCGTGATCCTCTGGTCGGCCATGAACGAGCTCTGCCTGGACCGCCTGCCGGCAAGGGGCCGGCCGGGCTATGAGGGGTTCGCCCGCCGGGTGGCCGGGGCCGTCCGCGACGCCGACCCGACCCGCCCGCTGATCGAGAACGACTGGATCGAGCCCGACCCGGACCGGGTGTTCACCACCCCGGTCCTCACCGCCCACTGGTACGGGCGGCTCCATGCCGCCTGGCTGGCCGAGCTGGACGCCAACGCCAACCGTTGGGCCGGTGTTGGCCGGCCGCTGTTCGTGACCGAGTTCGGCGACTGGGGCCTGCCGGAGCTGGCCGACCGCGACGACCCGCCCTTCTGGTGGACGGGCGGCTGGTACCGGGCCGCCCTCGCCGAGCTGCCCTGGCCGGGATCGGCCGGCGACTTCATCGCCGGCACCCAGCGCCACCAGGGCCTGTCGGACCGCCTCCAGGCCGAGGTGCTCCGTCGCCACGACCATCTCGGCGGCTGGTGCGTGACCGAGCTGACCGACGTTCCGTGGGAGCTGAACGGCCTGTTCGACCTGGAGCGGCGGCCCAAGCCGGCCGCCCTCGCCGAGCTGGCCAGGGTGAGCCAGGAAGTGCTGCCCATGCTGGAGCTGTACAGCCTGGCCGTTGCCGCCGGGGAACGGCTGGTCGCCCCCCTGCACGTCGCCAACGACGGCCAGCCACTGGCCGGGGTAACCGTCCACGCCCGCCTGGCCGGGGCCGAGACCGTGGTCGAGGTCGCCGACCTCGACGGCTGGCGGGCCGTCCCCGCCGGCACGGTCGAGCTGCCGACCCCGACCGCCCCCGGCGCCTACGAGGTCGAGCTGCGCCTGCTCGCCGGCGGCCGCGAGGTGGCCACCAACAGCTACCCGCTCCGGGTGGTCGCTCCTGTGGAGGCGCCCCCGGTCGAGCTGGTCGGCGGGGAGCCGACCGCGGCCGCGCTGCGCCGGCTCGGGATCCCGATCGGCGGGGCCGGGGATGCCGCGGTGGCCACAACGGTGGTGGGGGAGGGGGCGCTCGACGAGGTGGTGGGGGTACTGGTCCGTGAGCGACTGGGCGCCGGGGGCACCGTCGTCGTGCTCGCCCAAGCGGGCGACGCCGCAGCGTACTACCCGGTGCCGGCGGTGCTGGCGCATGTGGCCACGGCCTGGGGGTCGACGGTGTTCCACTTCACCTGCGACCAGCAGGCCCTGCCGTCGCTGCCGGAACGGGCGGTGCTGGCCGGCGAGGACGCCACCCTGGTCCCGACCCACCTGCTGACCAAGCTCGGGGCCGGGACCTGGCCGGCCACCACCGTGGTGGGCGCGTTCAAGCCGGTGCCCGACCCGCTTTCCGGGCCGGTGGTCGGGGCCGAACCGGTCGGTGGCGGGCGCCTCGTCACCTGTCAGTACCGGCTGGCCGAGCCGGCTGGCCGAGGCGACCCAGCCGCGCTGGCCGTCCTTGGCGAGCTGCTGCGCTGGGCTGCCCGGGGCGCCAGGTGAGCGGCGACCGGGCAGTCCCTAGAGCCCGGATACGTGGCCGGTGCTCCCGCCGCGGGGAACCAGCGGCAGGGTGGCCACGTCGAAGACAATGATGCGGCCGAAGGCGCGGCAGCCCCGGATGGGACAGGCGGTGGTGATGGTGGGTCGGCG
>DATHIG010000596.1:0-4535 GCA_035490035.1 Actinomycetes bacterium | reverse complement strand
CACGCCGTCGGGCGGTCGCGGCGGATTGAGCCAATCGCCTCCGGGTGCCACCATGCCCGGGCCGGACCGCACCGACATGAAGGGACCGAGGTTGCCCGACGCCACCGTGCCGCTGGTGGACGTGCGCGCCGCCTACCGGGTCCTGCTCAACGTGTTCCCGGCCAGGTCGGCCGACTTCCGTGGGCTGATGACGGCCATGGGGTACAACCCCGACGACGCCTCGACCGACCCGGCCAACCCGGCGGGGGTCGGCAACCAGGCCGCCGCGGCGGTGCTCGCCTTCCGGGCCACCGACGGGTCCAACCAGGCCGGCGGCTACGCCGACACCAGCGGCTATGTCCCCGTCAACACCCCCGACCAGGTCAACGACGTGTTCCACTGGCAGCCGCTGCGGGTTCCCGACGGGAACGGCGGCTTCGTGGTCCAGAAGTTCATGACCCCCCACTGGCGCGGCGTCACCCCGTTCGCGCTGACCTCGCCCGATCAGTTCCTCCCGCCCGGTCCATCGCGCCTGACCCTCGGCCTGCTGGACGAGGAGGTCAACGAGGCGATCCTGCAGAGCGCGGCCCTCACCGACCTCCAGAAGGTCCGGGTGGAGTACTGGGCCGACGGCCCGGCCAGCGAGACCCCGCCCGGCCACGCCACCCTGTTCGCCCAGGCCGTGTCCCGGGCCCGCGGTCACAGCCTGGACGCCGACGCCAAGCTGTTCTTCGCCCTGGCCAACGCGGAGCTGGACGCCAGCATCGCCGCCTGGAACGCCAAGCGTCGCTGGGACTACGTGCGGCCGATCACCGCCGTCCGGACCCGCAAGGCCGGCAGGCTCATCCTGGCCTGGGGCGGCCCCTACAAGGGCACCAGGCTGATCCGGGGCGAGAACTACCAGCCCTACCAGCCGGCGACCTTCCCGACACCGCCCTTCCCCGAGTACGTGTCCGGGCACTCCACCTTCACCTCGGCCGGGGCGAAGGTCCTGCAGCGGTTCACCGGCAGCGACCTGTTCGGGGCCAGGGTGACGGTCCGGTCGGGCACCTCGCGCATCGAGCCGGGCGCGACCCCGCTGCTGCCGCAGATCCTGATCTGGCCGACGTTCAGCTCCGCGCTCGACGAGGCCGGCCGGTCGCGCCGCCAGGGCGGCATCCACTTCCTGGACGGCGACTACAGCGGCCGCGAGCTTGGCACCTCGGTCGGCCAGAACGCCTGGACCAAGGCCCAGACCTACTTCAACGGCACGGCGGGCGGCTAGCCGCCTCCCACCTGCCCCGCGGTTCTGCCGCGCGGCCAGGTTCCTCGAGGAACCTGGCCGCGCGGCGGGAGCAGCTCCTCGCGATCTGCGCATCGCCCTCGACCGCCGCGATGTGCTCAAGCCGGGTCCTGCCCCGACCGACACTTGGCATCGAAGGAGGGATGCCAAGTGATGCAGACGCCGCGCCGAACTGATGCCCGCATCCTCGTCGTGGACGACGAGCGGGTCAATGTCGTCCTCTTGGAGCGCATCCTGGAGCAGGACGGCTACACCAACGTCAGAAGCACCACCGACGCCTACCAGGCCGCGACGCTCTACGACGAGCTCGAGCCCGACCTGGTCCTGCTCGACCTCCACATGCCCGGGCTGGACGGCTTCGCCGTGATGGAGCAGCTGGAGGGCCGGATCTCGAGCGACAGCTTCCTGCCGATCCTCATCCTGACCGCCGACATCAGGCCCGAGATCAAGCGGCGGGCGCTCTCCGCCGGGGCCAAGGACTTCGTCACCAAGCCGTTCGATCGCACCGAGGTGCTGCTGCGGATCCAGAATCTGCTGGAGACGCGGTTCCTGCACCTCCGCTTCCGCAGCGACGCCGTGCCGGAGGGGCAGGCGACCTGAGGTGGAAGCGCAGATGTGGCGGCGGTACGGCGACGCCGCCTACACCCTGGTGACCCTGGCGATCTTCGGCTTCGAGACGCTCGCGCTCGGTGCCCTGAGCCTCTCGTTCCTGCTGGGCAAGTGGGCCGGGGTCACCTCCACGCCGATCGAGGGCGTCCTGCTGGCCACGGTGGTCTCGGCCGCGTCCGCGCTGGCCATGGTGGGGCTGTACCTGCTGTCCTACCAGTTCGTCAGCAAGCTGCGGGACCGGCGGCACGCCGGGCAGCTCGACACCTGGACCGAGCGGTGGATCGGGCTCGCGCTCGCCGACGACTCGGCCGAGTCGATCGCCGGGTCTCCGAGGTCGCGCCGCCTGCCCCGAGCTGCCGTGCATGCGGTGCTCAGCCTGCTGGAGGCGGTCAAGGGCGAGGAAGGCGACCGGCTCAAGGCGGTCCTGGCCCGCCATGGCGTCGACCGCTGGCTGCTCCGCCACGTGGCCTCGGGTCATCTCACGGCCCGGCTCGACGCCATCGAGAGCCTCGGCAAGGCCCGCCTGCCCCAGTCCCTTGACTCGCTGCTGGTGCTGCTCGAGCACCCCAAGCCGGTGGTGCGGCGGATGGCGGTGCGGGCCGCCGCCGGCACGGTGGCGATCATGCCGCCGGAGCCCGGGCCAGACGGCCCGGGAGGCAAGTTCATCCAGGCCCTCAAGACAGCCGACCTCAAGGCCGGGGTGGTCCAGGAGTCGCTGCTGCTGCTGGAGACCAAGGCCGGCGCGGTGCTGCGCGACCTGCTGGCCGACCCCGACCTTCCCGACTCCCTGCTCTGGGTCGTGCTCGAGACCGTCGGACGGCTCGGCCTGGCCGACATGGCCGAGGACATCAGCCGGTACGCCAAGCACGAGGACCCCGAGCTGCGCGCGGCCACCTTCCGCGCCCTGCATCGGCTCGGGACGGTACCCGACCACCTCCAGCGGCCGCTGCTGGCCGCGCTGAACGACGAGGTGGACTTCGTCCGGATCCAGGCCGCCCACGCCGCGGCGTTCCTCCCAGCCGAGGTGGCGCTGCCGGCGCTGGAGCCCCGGCTCGGAGACGACTCCTGGTGGGCTCGCCGGGCCGCGGCCGCATCGCTCGCCCGCCTCGGGGATGACGGGGTGTCCACCGTCAAGCGGGCGGCGCACACGCATCCCGACCAGGCCGCCCGCGAGATGGCGGTGCAGATCCTGCTCGAGGCGAACCTGCTGGACCCAGCAACTGCCCGCCTTGCCAAAGGGGTGGCCTGAACCGTGTGGAGAACACCGCTGACGATCTACCAGTACCTGCTGCTCATCTACTTCTCAGGGCTCAACATCCTGTACGGGCTGTTCTGCTGCGTCGGGCTCCGCGCGATCGTGGTCATCTTCGCCAGGGAGTTCTCCCAAGGGACCCTGCGTGACCTGCTCGAGCGGGACGTCTACAAGCCGGTCTCCATCCTGGTGCCCGCCTACAACGAAGAGGTGAGCATCGTCGCGAGCGTCCGGTCCCTGCTCGCCCTCCAGTTCCCGGAGTTCGAGGTGATCGTGGTCTCCGACGGGTCGACCGACGACACCCTTGGGCAGCTCTACGACGCCTTCGCGCTGGCCGAGCAGCCGCTGGCCACCCGCCAGGACCTGCCGACGGCAACCGTCAACCGCACCTACCGCTCGCTCAGCCATCCCAACCTGGTGGTGGTGGACAAGGAGAACGGCGGCAAGGCCGACTCCTTGAACGCCGGCCTCAACCTCGCGCGGTACCCCCTGTTCGCCGGGGTCGACGCCGACTCCCTGCTGGACGGCGAGGCGATCCTGCGGGCCACCCGGCTGTTCGTCGAGGACGAGACCCTGATCGCGGTGGGGGGGACCATCCGTCCCCTCAACGGCGCCGTGGTCAAGGACGGGCGCGTGACCGAGGTGGCCATGCCCAAGAAGTGGCTGGAGCGCTTCCAGATCCTCGAGTACGCCCACGCGTTCTTCACCGGGCGTGCCGGCTGGAGCCACTTCAAGAGCCTGCTGATCATCTCCGGGGCCTTCGGGCTGTTCCGCCGGACCGCGGTCCTCGAGGCCGGCGGCTTCCTGGTGGGAACGGTCAGCGAGGACATGGAGCTGGTGGTCCGGCTCCACAAGCACTTCGTGCGAAAGGGCCAGCCCTACAACATCCGCTTCACCCCGGATCCCATCTGCTGGAGCGAGGTGCCGTCCGACCTCGGCACCCTGCGCCGGCAGCGCAACCGGTGGCATCGGGGGCTCTGGGAGACGCTGTGGACGCACAAGGACATGCTGTTCAACCCCCGCTACGGCCGGTTGGGGATGGTCGCCGTCCCGTACTTCTGGTTCTTCGAGGCGCTTGCTCCCCTGGTGGAGGTGTCCGGCTACATCCTGGTGGTGCTGGGGATGCTGTTCGGCTTCATCAGCCCCCGGTTCGCGGTGCTGTTCGTCCTGCTCGCTGTCCTCTACGGCATGCTGCTCTCGCAGATGGCCGCGGGGATCGAGACCTTCCTGTCCACCCGGTATCCGCGCCTGCGGGACCGGATCATCCTCTTCCTCGCCGCCTTCCTCGAGTTCCTGGGCTACCGGCAGTTCCTCGCATTCGAACGCTCCGTGGCCACCGTCCAGGCGCCGTTCAAGAAGGGGAAGTGGGGCAAGATGAACCGGAAGGGGATCTCCGGGACCAATTCGAGGACG
>DATHIG010000595.1:0-3333 GCA_035490035.1 Actinomycetes bacterium | reverse complement strand
ACGTGCAGGCGTCCAAGGGTGGCAGGTGGGTCCAGTTCCGGACCCGGACCTGGTCGTTCACCACCGCCTGAATCCCGGCGATTGCCATATCCTGGGCGGCGATGCCCAAGCACAAGGTTGCCGCCGCCCCGGGGCGCGGGTCGAGCGGGCGGTGCTGGACCGGGCCCTGCGGGTCGGCCGGACGCCCGCGTCGGCGGCCTCGACCCCGCCGGGCAGCCGGACCCGGTCGGCGCGGGCGCCACGCTCGCCTGCGGCGCCATCCACGCCGCCCGGCGGCCGCTGGCCCAAGGGAGAGGAGGCCTGATGGAACCCCAGCGCGAGGTCCTGGACAGCCCGAAGGGCTGGGTGGCCAGGCACATCCGTCGCTACGTCGACAGCGACGGCCGCAACGGTCACGAGTGGCGGCCCGGGGTGTACACGCTGCTGCTCACCACCCGCGGCCGCAGGTCGGGCCAACTCCGGCGCACGGCGTTGATCTACGGCCGCGACGGCGACCGCTACCTGGTGGTCGGCTCTGTCGGCGGCGCGGCCAGGCACCCGGCCTGGTACCTCAACCTGGTCGCGCATCCCGAGGTCGAGGTCCAGGTCGGCGCCGACCGGTTCGCCGCCCGGGCCCGCACCGCCACCGCCGAGGAGAAGTCGCGGCTGTGGCCGCTGATGACCGCGATCTGGCCGCAGTACGACGACTACCAGAACAAGACCCGCCGCGACATCCCGGTGGTGATCCTGGAGCCTGCCTGACCGTCAGGCCGGTGGCTGGGCCGGGCCGGGGCCCTCGGCCGGCGCCGAGCCGGGTCGTGGCGAGCGCAGGCCCAGGCCGATGACGGCGCCGCCGACCAGGCCGGGAACGGCCGCGGTCCACGGACGGGCCAGGCGCACCGCGATCAGCGCAACGGCGGCCACCACCACCAGGAAGGCGGCATCGTTCAGGCGCTCCATCGCCGAGCGTTGGCGTCCGGAGGCTGGCAGGCGCAGGGCGACCACCACGCCGACGGCCAGCCCGAGAGCCAGCAGCGCCGCGGCCGGGCCGCGCCGTGCCGCCGGCTCCAGCAGCAGCGTCAGGCCGGCCAGCAGCAGGGCGATGGCGACCGCCCCGACCAGCCGGCCGGTCCGCCGGTCCGGCGCGTCCGCCACCATCTCGCCTCCTCGCGTCCCGATCGTGGTTGCGGGCGCCAGCCTACCAACGCCGGGCGGAGCGGGAGGGCTTGATATCCTCCGTCCCAATCCCAAGGTTCGTTGTGTCGGCAACCACGAGGAGCCGGTGTGGGCAAGCTGCGCAGATCCTGCCGCCCATCGCCGGTCCTGGCGCTGGTGCTGCTGCTGGCCGCCTGCGGCGGCGGCGACCCGGACGCCGGCGAGACCGGGGCGGCGACCCCGCCGGCCGGGTTCCAGACCCGCACCGCCGGGGTGCTGACCGTCGCCACCGAGCTGCCCAACCCGCCGTTCGTGCTCGGCGAGGACCTCGACCACCTGAAGGGCGGCTACGAGGTCGACATGGTCGCCGAGATCGCCAAGCGGCTGGAGGTCGGGCAGGTCCGGTGGGTCAGCTTCCCGTTCAGCGAGCTGGTCGCCGGGGCCCGCTGCCCCTGCGACTTCGCCGTGAACGGGGTGTCGATCCTGCCCGACCGCCGGCAGCGGGTCGACTTCTCCTCCCCGTACTTCACCGCCAACCAGGGGCTGCTGGTCCGCAAGGGCACCGCCGTCACCGGCGTGGCCGAGGCCCGCAAGCTCCAATTCGGCGTCCAGAAGGACACCTCGGGAGCCCTGTATCTCGAGCGCACCGTCAAGCCGGCGGAGCCGGCCACGGTCTTCGACTCGACCACGGCGGCGGTTCTCGCGCTGCGGGCCAGGCGGGTCGACGCCGTCATGTCCGACGTGCCGATTGTGGTCGACGCGGCCAGCAACGACCCTGGGCTGCAGGTCATCGGCCAGTTCAAGACCGACGAGCAGTACGGGGCGGTGCTGGCCAAGGGATCGCCCAACACCAGGGCCCTGTCCCAGGTGATCGACCAGCTCCGCGACGACGGGGTGCTCGACCAGCTGTTCCAGAGGTACTTCCCCGAGCAGGTGGACATCCCGCCGCTCGGCTGACCAGAGGAGGACAACGTGCCCGACGCCGGCCGTCCGGTCGAGCTCGGCTGGTTCCTGGTCCCCGACGCCACCGACCCGCCCGGCCTGCTCGACCAGGCGCGGCTGGCCGAGCGGGCCGGCTTCGACCTCGTCGGCGTGCAGGACCACCCCTACCAGCGGCGCTACCTCGACACGTTCACGCTGCTGGCCGCCCTGGCCGCGGCCACCGACCGCATCCGCCTGTTCCCCGACGTGGCCAACCTGCCCCTGCGCCATCCGGCCATGCTGGCCAAGGCGGCCGCCTCCCTGGACCTGCTCTCCGGGGGCCGGTTCGAGCTCGGGCTGGGCGCGGGCGCGTTCTGGGACGCGGTCGTGGCCATGGGCGGGCCGCGCCGGTCCCCCGGCGAGGCCGTCGAAGCCCTCGGGGAGGCGATCACCCTGTTGCGGCTGCTCTGGAACGGTGCGCCGTCGGTCCGGTTCGAGGGGCGCCACTACCGGGTGGCCGGCCTCAAGCCCGGGCCGGCGCCGGCCCATCCGATCGGGATCTGGGTCGGAGGCCACGGCCCGCGGATGCTCCGGCTGATCGGGTCGCTGGCCGACGGCTGGGTGCCGTCCTCGCCGTACCTGCCGCCGGAGCGGCTGGCGGCGGCACAGGCCCGCATCGACGACGCCGCCGCGGCGGCCGGCCGCGACCCGGCGGCCATCCGCCGCGTCTACAACATCTCCGGCCGGATCACCCCCGACAGCGGCGGCTTCCTGGACGGCCCGGCCGGCCAGTGGGTCGAGCAGCTCCTCCCCGTGGTGGTGGAGACCGGCATCGACACCTTCGTGCTCTGGCCGTCCGAGTCGCCCGCCGACCAGCTCCAGGTGTTCGCCGCCGAGGTCGCCCCGGCCCTGCGCGAGGCCGTCGCCGCCCATCGCGCCGGCCGCTGAGGCAAACTAGCCAGGTCGTGTCCGGAACCGACCCCAGGAGGGCCCGTTGCAGGGCGACCCGCGGATCATCGAGCTGCTCAACCAGCACCTGACCTTCGAGCTGACCGCCGTCAACCAGTACTTCCTCAACTCAAGGATGTGCGCCAACTGGGGGTACGAACGACTCGCCAAACGCCACCGCGAGATCGCGATGGAGGAGATGGGCGACACCGAGGAGCTGATCGACCGCATCCTCTACCTGGACGGGCTGCCCAACCTGCAGCGGCTGGGCACGGTCAGGATCGGTGAGACGGCGGTCGAGCAGATCCGGCTGGCGGCGGAGCTGGAGCG
>DATHIG010000594.1:0-4085 GCA_035490035.1 Actinomycetes bacterium | reverse complement strand
TCCTCGCGTAGATGGCCGCTCGCACCATCTTGCTCGCCTCCATCTCTCCTGCTCAGAAGCATTTTCATGCTGATCATAAGCCACTGCGCGAGTACGCGACCGACATCGGCCCGGTCGACCTGCTCTGCCGGCGACGACCAGGGCGGCACGTGGCGGGTGGAGCGCCGGGGCGAGATCGACGGCCTGGAGCAGCTCGGCCGCTACCTGGAGCGGCTGCGACCGGCCCTCGGTGCCGTCCGGGGCGTGCTCGCCGCCCAGGCGTTCACCCAGCAGGCGAGGACCCTGGCCAGCGCCCGCGGCATCGACTGCGTCCCCTTGGACTACGACGCCCTCCGCGGCATGGAACCGAACACCCCGACGCTCTTCTGAGCAGCAGCTCAGAGGTCCTGCACGTACCTGGAGGCTGGTGCCAGGAAGGAGTCGCGGGGGTACGCGCAAGACTTCTCGTGGCCTGCTGCGGCCTACCTGATGGAGTGGCTGGCGGCCAACGAACGGCAGTCCTCGATCCACGTGGGGTCGCTCCCCACCGCACCCAGGAGCGCCTGTGCCGTGGCTGGTTGACACCCGAGGCGGGCGGGACGATCCTTGCCGGGCGCTGGTTCGCCCGGCCTTCGTTTCACGGGAAACATGGGTCGGGCGTCGCCAAAGAGGGAATCCGGTGCAATTCCGGAGCTGCCCCGCAGCGGTAAGTGGGAACGACAGCCGTCACCGAGGCGCGACGACGCGCCTCGGTCCAGCACTGAGCCAGACAGTCTTGGGAAGCGACGGCCGCTAGGAACCCGGCGCGGTCACGACCGCACCGCCCCGCCCACGAGCCCGAAGACCTGCCAGCGCCCGCGCGGGAGCGCGGCCAGTCGACGCCTCGAGGGAGGGCTCATGACAAGTTCGACCATTCACGGGTTCCCGCGGATCGGTGACCGCCGGGAGCTGAAGGCAACCACCGAGGGCTACTGGGCGGGCAGGGTCCCGGCCGAGGAGCTGGAGGCGACGGCCAGGGAGCTGCGCCGCCAGACCTGGACGTTCCTGCGCGACGCCGGGCTCGGCCAGATCCCGTCCAACCACTTCTCGCTCTACGACCAGGTGCTCGATGCCTGCGTCCTGGTGGGGGCCGTCCCGGCGCGGTACGGCGCAACCGGCCGCGACGTCGCCCTCGACACCTACTTCGCCATGGCCAGGGGGCGAAGCGACGCCACCGCCATGGAGATGACCAAGTGGTTCGACACCAACTACCACTACCTGGTGCCCGAGCTGGGGCCGGATGTCGAGTTCCGCCTGCCGGCGACCCCCAAGCCCCTTGCCGAGCTGGCCGAGGCCCGCGAGCTGGGCATCCCGACCCGCCCGGTGCTGCTCGGCCCGGTCACCTTCCTGCTGCTCGGCAAGGCCGCCGACGGCCAGGAGGGGTTCGATCGCCTGAGCCTGCTCGACCCGCTGCTCGAGGTCTACGCCGAGCTGCTGGACGAGCTGGAGGCCGCCGGGGCTGAGTGGGTGCAGCTGGACGAGCCGGCCTTCGTCCAGGACCGGTCCCCGGCCGAGCTGGACGCCCTCGGCCGCGCCTACGACCGCCTCGGTCGGGGCCGGGCCCGACCCAAGCTCCTAGTCGCCAGCTACTTCGACCATCTCGGCGACGCCCTCGGTGTGCTGGCCGGCGCCCCGGTCGACGGGATCGGCCTCGACCTCACCCGGGAGGGGACGCGAAATCTCGAATTGCTGGCAGCGGCCGGTGGATTCGGCGACCGGACCCTGGTCGCCGGCGTGGTGGACGGCCGCAACGTCTGGGTGAACGACCTGGAGCGGTCGCTCTCGATGCTGGCCACCCTGCTCGGCCTGGCCGGCGAGGTGGTCGTCTCCTCCTCCTGCTCCCTGCAGCACGTCCCGATCGACCTGGAGGCCGAGGCCGGGCTCGACCCGGAGGTGCGGACCTGGCTGGCCTTCGCCCGCCAGAAGGTCGCCGAGGTGGTGACCCTGACCCGTGGGCTGGCCGAGGGCACCGAGGCGATCGCCGAGGAGCTGGAGGCCAACCGCCGGACGCTGGAGGCGCGCCGGGGGTCGGGCAGGACCCGCGACCCGGTCGTGCGCCGGCGGCTGGACGCGATCGGCGAGCCCGACCTGCACCGGGCCAGCCCCTACGACGTCCGCGAGAAGGCCCAGCGGGCCCGGCTCGGGCTGCCGCCGCTGCCGACGACCACCATCGGCTCGTTCCCCCAGACCGGCGAGGTCCGCCGGGCCCGGGCGGCCCGGCGCCGGGGCGAGCTGGACGAGGCCGGCTACCAGGCGCGCATGCGCGAGGAGATCGCGCAGGTCATCCGGATCCAGGACGAGCTGGAGCTGGACGTGCTCGTCCACGGGGAGCCCGAGCGCAACGACATGGTGCAGTACTTCGGCGAGCAGCTCGCCGGGGTGGCCGTCACCGAGCTCGGCTGGGTCCAGTCCTACGGCACCCGCTACGTCCGCCCGCCGATCATCTACGGCGACGTGTCGCGGCCGGCCCCGATGACCGTTGAGTGGCTGACCTATGCCCAGTCGCTGACCGAACGGCCGGTCAAGGGCATGCTCACCGGGCCGGTGACCATGCTGAAGTGGTCGTTCGAGCGCGACGACCAGCCCAGGGAGACGACCGCCCACCAGCTCGCCCTGGCCATCCGGGACGAGCTGGCCGACCTGGAGGCGGCCGGGATCGGCGTCATCCAGGTCGACGAGCCGGCCCTGCGCGAGGGCCTGCCACTGCGCCGCGACCGCCGCGACGCCTACCTGGCCTGGGCGGTGGAGGCGTTCCGGCTGGCGACCGCCGGGGTCCGCGACGAGACCCAGGTCCACACCCACATGTGCTACTCGGAGTTCGGTGAGATCCTGCCCGCCATCGACGGGCTGGACGCCGACGTGACCTCGATCGAGGCCGCCCGCTCGCGCATGGAGCTGGTCCGCGACCTGGAGCAGGCCGGCTACGGCCGCGAGGTCGGCCTCGGCGTCTACGACATCCACTCCCCCCGGGTGCCGTCGCCGGACGAGATGACCGAGCTGCTGCGGGAGGCGCTGGACGCCGTCGGACCGACCCGGCTGTGGGTCAACCCCGACTGCGGCCTCAAGACCCGCGACTACCCGGAGGTGCTGGCCTCCCTGCGCAACATGGTGGCGGCGGCCAGGACGGCCCGGGAGGCCCTGACATAGCAAACCAGCCGCCCATGGCACCCGCGCTCTTCGGTGGCGGTGGGGAGCCGGAGCTCCCCACACGGACCGGGCCTGCGGATGGTCAGCCCTCCCGGGACTGCGTCCGGGACGGGCCTACTGCGTATCCTTCTGCTTCATCACCACGTCGATGACCAGGCAGGTGGCGACGGCCAGGCTGCGCAGCGGGTCGACGGCGGTCGGGCTCACCTCGACGACGTAGGTGTCGGCGTCGGTGAACAGCTCGCGCAGGCCGGCCCACTTCTTGGTCACGCGGGCGATGGCCTGGCCGGCGCCGTCGAGGACGCTGAAGTCCTTGGCCCGCCAGTTGTGGGCCCGGACCTCGCCGAGCTGGGCGCCGCCCGGGTCGAGCAGGGTGAAGCGCGCCTTGCCCATGCGGATCTGCTTGGTGATCTCGCCGAGCGGCTGGCCGTCGGGCCGCATCACCTGGCAGCGCCAGGTGAACCACGGCTTGTGCACGACCAGCTCCGGGACGGTGCCGGGGCCGAGGATATGGAGGGTGATCGGCAGGACGACGTCCCAGCTGGTGAACACCCGGGCCAGGAAGGCCAGCGGCGACTGGGTGGCCTGCACGACCGCACCGATCTGGCGGCCGCCCTGGTCGAGCACGGCGTACTCGTTGCGCAGCTCGATCAGCTTCAGCTTCTGCTTGACCACGAGCACCGGCTGGGCGAGCAGCGCCCCCGCCGGCGGCGCCGAACCGAACTGGCTCAAGGATCCTCCTTGGACGACTCCTGCTCCCAGCCTACGGCTTCGTCGCCTTGAGCGAGAACAGCACGGGTAGCCGCTGGTCGAAGGGCTCAGGCAGCCGCCAGAAGCCCGGCTCGGTCTCGACCATGAACGGGAACATCTTCCACGGGACCCAGGGATGCTCGTGGAGGAAGTCGATGCGCAGCCCGGCC
>DATHIG010000593.1:0-3868 GCA_035490035.1 Actinomycetes bacterium | reverse complement strand
CGACGTCTCCGACGGCTACGGCCGCAACTACCTGATGCCCCGCAACCTGGCCCGCCTGGCCACCCCTGGGGCGATCCGCCAGGCGGAGGGCATCCGGGCGCGCCGGGTCGCCCGCGAGATCGCCGACCTCGAACAGGCCCGCTCGATCGCCGGACACCTTCAGGCCCTGCGCGTGGTCATCCCGGCCAAGGCCGGCAAGGAGGGCCGCCTCTTCGGGTCGATCACCACCCCGCAGGTCGCCGACGCGGTGGAGCGCAGCGGCGGCACCTCCATCGACCGTCGCCGCATCCACCTGGAAGCCCCCATCAAGTCGGTCGGCACCCACCGCCTCACCATCCGGCTCCACCCCGAGGTCGAGGCGACCGTCAACGTGGAGGTCGTGCCCGGCTAGGCAGGGGAGCGACCAGCAAGGAGCACAGCAATGGCCATCCGCCCCGTGCCCGAGGGCGGCTCGCGGGCCAGCGCTTCCCCAGCCTACGAGCGCGTCCCACCCCACAACGTCGAGGCCGAGGAGTCGGTCCTCGGCTCCATGCTGCTCTCCAAGGACGCCATCGCCGAGGTCCTCGAGCTGCTGCGCGAGGACGACTTCTACCGCCCGGCCCACCGCACGGTCTTCCGTTCGGTCCTGGAGCTGTACGGCCACGGCGACGCCGTCGACGCCGTCACCGTGCAGGAGGAGCTACGGCGCAACGGCGCCCTCGCCGACGTCGGCGGCGCGCCGTTCCTGCACACCCTGGTGGCCAGCGTCCCCACCGCCGCCAACGCCGCCTACTACGCCCGCATCGTCAAGGAGGCCGGGGTCCTCCGCCGCCTGATCGACGTCGGCACCCAGATCGTCCAGCTCGGCTTCGAGACCCCCCAGGACACCGAGCGCGCCGTCGACATCGCCGAGTCCCTCGTCTACCAGGTCGCCCAGGGCCGGGTCACCGAGGACTACCACAGCCTTCACGACGTCCTCACCGGCACTATTGAAGCCATCGAGCGCCTCCACGAGGACCACCGCGAGATCACCGGCGTCCCCACCGGCTTCCCCGACCTCGATCGCGTTACCTCGGGGTTGCAGGCCTCCAACCTGATCATCGTCGCGGCAAGGCCTGGAGTGGGGAAGAGCACCCTCGGCCTGGACGTGGCGCGCCACGCCTCGGTGAAGGCTGGAGTGCCGACCGTGGTGTTCTCGCTGGAGATGAGCCGGACCGAGCTGGTACAGCGGCTGATGTGCGCTGAGTGCTCGGTGGACATGCAGCGGCTGCGAACCGGGCGCATGAACGATTCGGATTGGAACAAGCTCACCCGCTCGCTCGGAAAGCTGGCCGACTCCCCGATGTTCATCGACGACTCGCCGGGCACGACGCTGATGGAGATCCGGGCCAAGTGTCGGCGGCTGAAGCAGCGTCACCAGCTCGGCCTGGTGATCGTCGATTACCTGCAGCTCATGCAGCCGAGCAAGCGCTTCGAGAACCGCCAGCAGGAGGTCAGCGAGCTGTCGCGTGGACTCAAGCTCCTGGCCAAGGAGCTGGAGGTGCCGGTCATTGCCATCTCCCAGCTCTCCCGCCAGCCGGAGTCTCGTTCGGACAAGAAGCCGATGCTGTCCGACCTGCGCGAGTCCGGCGCCTTGGAGCAGGACGCCGACGTCGTGCTCTTCATCTACCGGGACGACCTGTACAACCCCGAGACCTCATCCCACAAGGGCGAGGCAGACCTGATCCTGGCCAAGCACCGGAACGGCCCGACCGACACCGTGACCGTCACGTTCCAGGGCCAGTACTCGCGGTTTACTCCGATGGCCGCGCGCAGCATGCAGTAATTGCAGGGTCCACACAACGAATCACAACCCGTGCGCGAACGCTTCGATCGCGGACCGCCTGCCTCAACAGCCGCCGCCCCGCCCTAGACTGGCACCAGGGTTGCGCCGCACCCAAGGAACGATCGGTGTTGCTGCTTGCGTACGCCTTCCTGGCCGGGGTGCTCGCCTGGACCCTCGGCCGTCGCGGTGGGCCGTGGGTCCTCCGGCTGAGTGAGCCGGGCCAGCAGCGGGTGCGGCTGGCCGCCGGCATGCTGGACACCGCGGTGGGCGCCGTCGGGATCGCGGTGCTCGGCCTGCAGCTTGGGGACCACGCGCACGCGCTCGGCTGGGCGATCGGCGGCGCGGTGAGCCTGGGAAGCATCGTGTACGCCGCCGGCCTGCTGGCATGGCGAGGAGGCCAGGCACTTGGCCTGCGCGTCCTCGGCTGGGTCCTGATGGTGACGGCCTTGGTGATCCCGAGCACGCTCACCCTTGGGCTCCCCTTGGTGGCGCTGTTGTCCCTGACGCTGGCGCCCATCCCGGAGCAGAAGCTGGCACAGGGCGGCCCCACAGATCGGCGCTGAGGGAATGGCCAGGTATCCCCGGAACTGGGGCGACTGACCAGGCAGGTCACGGAACGGCGCAAACCGGGGCGACGGCGCGTCGCCGTCGTCCGGGTGACCATCGCAGGATCGCGGCCCCGCCGTCTGAGCGCCTGGGCTGGTCGGGGTGTCGCCGCGGTCAGGCGCCAGCGGGTGCCCGCCGGGCGGTGCGGTACATGGCCACGGCCTCCTCGACGGTGGTGGCGTCGGTGGGGGACTTGTCGTCGCGCCAGCGGCCGGTGAAGCGGGGAAACCGCAGCGCCAGGCCGGCATCTTCCTTGAGCAGGCCCCACCCGGCGGTGTGGTGCGGGGACAGGGTCAGCTCGGCGGCGAGCACCTCCACCACCAGGGTGGGCTCGAACCACACGTCCGCGGCCCAGCGCGAATCCACCCTGGCCGGCCGCTCGGCCAGCACCAGCGGTGCCAGCCGCGCGGGCAGCCCGGCCAGCTCGGCGTCGGAGAAGCCGGTGCCGCATTTGCAGATCGTCTGGAACCGGTCGGCGGCGGGGTCGTACACCGCCAGCAGCAGCGCCCCGTACATCCCGGCGCGGCGGCCCCGCCCGGCCAGCCCACCCACCACCACCAGGTCCAGGGTGTCGGTGAGCTCGGTGCGGTAGTCGCGCTTGAGCTTGATCCAGGTCCAGCCGCGCGCTCCGGCCTGGTAGTGGGCCGTGCTGGCCACCGACTTGCAGATCACCCCTTCGCAACCCTCGGCCACGGCCTGCTCGAACACCTTCTCCAGCGCCGCTTCGTCGCTGACCTGTTCGGCGGTGGTCAGCCGCAGCCGTGCCGAGGGGGTGATGGCCTGGGCCAGCCGGGCTCGCCGCTCCAGGTAGGGCAGCCGGGTGAGGTCGGTGCCGTCGGCGTACAGCAGCTCGAAGCAGAACAGGCTCACCGGGTAGTCGCTCACCGCCTCGGTGATGCCGTACTTGCGGCGGCGGAACATCACGTCCTGGAACGGGCGCAGCTCCCCCGAGGCCGGGTCGAAGGCCACCACCTCACCCTCCAGGATCACCTCGCGCGGCCCCAGGCTCTGGTCGAGCAGCTCCACCACCTCGGGGAACTGGGTCGAGACGCGGTCCAGCCGGCGGGTGTACAGCTCCAGCTGCCCGTCGCCGGTGCGGTGGGCCTGGACCCGGATGCCGTCGTACTTGTACTCGGCGGCACAGGTCCCGCCCAGCTTGGCCAGGATCTCGGCGGTGCCGGACAGCCGCTGGGCCAGCATGGGCCGCACCGGGTTGCCGGCCCGTACCTCCATCCGCTCCACCTCCGCGAGACCGCCCGTGACCAGGGTGGCGGCGACCAGGCCGAGGTCGGAGCAGATGTTGTAGGCCCGCTCCAGGATCGTTCGCTGCTTGCGGCCTCCCGCGTGGACCTCGGCGAGCGCGTCCAGGATGGTGGCGGTGCCGATCCCCAGCCGCAGCGAGCCGGTGACGGTGCGGACCAGATAGCGGGCCTCCAACGGCGTCGCCCGGCCGAGCAG
>DATHIG010000592.1:0-2246 GCA_035490035.1 Actinomycetes bacterium | reverse complement strand
GTGCCGACGTTGATGGCGGGCCGCACGCCCTGGTTGAACAGGTCGGCCTCCAGGTAGATCTGGCCGTCGGTGATGGAGATGACGTTGGTCGGGATGTAGGCCGAGATGTCGTTGCCCTTGGTCTCGATGATCGGCAGGCCGGTCAGCGAGCCGCCGCCCAGGTCGTCGGAGAGCTTGGCGCAGCGCTCCAGCAGCCGCGAGTGGAGGTAGAAGACGTCACCCGGGTAGGCCTCGCGGCCGGCCGGCCGGCGCAGCAGCAGCGAGATCTCGCGGTAGGCCTCGGCCTGCTTGGACAGGTCGTCGAAGACGATCAGGGCGTGCTCGCCCTTGTACATCCAGTGCTGGCCCATGGCCGAGCCGGCGTAGGGGGCGATGTACTTGAACGAGGCCGGCAGGTCGGCGGGGGCGCTGACCACGACGGTGTAGTCGAGGGCGCCGTTCTCTTCCAGGGCGCCGACGAACTCGCGCACGGTGGTGGCCTTCTGGCCGATGGCCACGTAGATGCACTTGACCTGCTTGTCGGTGCCCCAGTGCTGGCGCTGGTTGATGATCGTGTCCAGGCAGACCGCGCTCTTGCCGGTCTTCTGGTCGCCGATGATCAGCTCGCGCTGGCCCCGGCCGATGTTGGTCATGGCGTCGATCGCCTTGACGCCGGTCTGGAGCGGCTCCTTCACCGGCTGGCGCTGCACCACCGTCGGGGCCTGCAGCTCAAGGGCCCTGGTGGTCTCGGGCTCGATGTCGCCCCTGCCGTCGAGCGGGCGGCCGAGCGGGTCGACCACGCGGCCGAGGAAGCCGTCGCCGACCGGCACCGACAGCACCCGGCCGGTGTGCCTGACCTCGTCGCCCTCCTCGATACCGGAGGCGTCGCCGAAGACCACGCAGCCGATCTCGCGGATGTCGAGGTTCAGGGCCATGCCGAGCAGCCCGCCGGGGAACTCCAGCAGCTCCAGCGCCATGGTGGAGGGCATGCCCTCGACCCGGGCGATGCCGTCCCCCGTCACGGTGACCCGCCCGACCTCCTCGCGGGTCACCGTCGGGCGGAACGACTCGACGTGCTTCCTCAGCGCCGCGGCGATGTCGTCTGGCCTGATCGATAGCTCGGTCATGGGCTTGCCCTTTCGTTCTCGTCAGGCCTGGCTGGAACGCCGGTCGCCCTTCTAGGCCACACCGAGTGCCTCGCGGGCCTGTTCGAGGCGGCCGCGGATGCTGCCGTCGAACAACTCGTCGCCGATGCGGACGACCACCGAGCCCAAAATAGCCTCGTCGACAGTGGCCTGCAGGACGACCGGCTTGCCGGTGATGCGGGTGAGCGCCTCGGCGATCCTGGCCCGGCGCTGCTCGTCCAGCTCGACCGCGCTGCGCACCTCGGCCACCACCCGGTTGCGCCGGCTGGCCGCGGCCTCGGCCCACTCCCTGGCCAGGGTGTCGAGGTCGTGGCCCTCGTGCAGCTCGACCAGCAGGTCGGCGAGGGCGGCGGTGCGCCCGCTGACCCGGTTGCCGAGCAGGTCAGCGACCAGGGCCCGCTTGTTGGCGACCGGCAGGCCGGGGTTGGTCAGGGCGGAGCGCACCCTCGGCTCCCGCTCGACCAGGATGGCCAGCTGGAACAGCTCGTCCTCGAGCCGTTCCAGCTCGCCGGCCTTGTCGGCGGCGGTGAACGCGGCCATGCCGGCCAGCGCGGCCAGCAGGTCGGGGAGCTCGCGGGCCGGGACCCGCTGCACGGTCGCGATGGTCGAGAGCAGCTCGACGCTGGCCCGGTCGAGCCGACCCTGGCCGAGCTCGGCGAGCAGCGCCTTCTTGGGCTCCGGCGGCAGGCCGGGATCGCTCAGGACCTTGCGCAGCCGCACCTGGGTGACGAGCAGGCGGGCGAACTGGGAGAGATCAGCCTCGACCTGCCCGATGGCCTTGGCGCCGCGCCCGGCCGCCTCGTCGAACAGCCGCTGGGCGTGCTCGGCCAGGGCCTGGTTAACCTCGGTCGCCATCGCCGTCCTCGCGCCGGCTGGTCAGCGCGCCGGCCTGGGCCTGGTCGCCGAGATCGTCGATGTACTGGTCGACCAGGCGCAGCTGGCGCTCACGGTCCAGCGAGTCGCCGACCACCCGGGTGGCCAGCTCGACGGCGAGCGTGCCGACCTCGTTGCGGAGCTGGCGGATGGCCTGGTCACGCTCGGCCCGGATGGCCTGCCTGGCCCGGTCGAGCCGACCCTGGCCGAGCTCGGCGAGCAGCGCCTTCTTGGGCTCCGGCGGCAGGC
>DATHIG010000591.1:0-2407 GCA_035490035.1 Actinomycetes bacterium | reverse complement strand
GCTCGTCCATGCCGGCAAGCCTACCTCGCCGGCCGGACAGCGAGGAGGGGCACTACGACCGCTGAGCGCTCAGAGGTCCTCGAGGACGGCGTCGGCGGTGCGGCGGCCGGAGGCGAGGGCGCCGTCGATGGAGGCGTTGTCGCGGTGGTCGCCGCAGACGTAGAGGCCGCGGCGGAGGCGGACCGGGCGCTGCGGGGGGTCGAGGGTCCCAGGGGGCTGGGCTGGTTGGGCGTGGGGGATGTGGTAGGTGGCCAGATGGCGCCAGCCGACGACCGCGGAACCGAACCAGTCGGCCAGCTGGCCGAGGACGGCGGCCTCCAGGTCGGGGCCCTTGGGGAGGCCGGGGCGGTCGAGCACGGCCGCCGAGACCAGGGCGGCGCCGGGCGGGGCGTAGGTGGGGGCGACCGCGCTGGGGATGCAGAGGTTGTTGACCGGCCCCGCACCGTCGCCGTCGAGCATGATCACCGGCTCGTCGACCGGGGCCCGTTCGGTGGCGAAGTACAGGCAGCTGGCGGCCACCGAGCCGGGTGCCGCCGGCTCGCCGCCGAGCAGGCCGGCGGCGGTCGGGCCGTCGGTGGCCACCACCACCGCCCGTGCCCGCAGCTGCTCGCCGTCGGCCAGGGTGACGCCGCCGTCGCCGACCGCGGTCACCCGCCGACCGAGCCGGAGGCGGTCCGGAGGCAGGCCGCCGGCGAGCTGCTCGGGGATGGCGCCCATGCCGCGGGTCGGGATGGCGACGTCGCCGAGCGCGAGCATCCGGTAGACGAACTCGAACATGCGACTGGAGGTGCCGAGGTCCCGGTCGAGCAGCACGCCGCCGAACAGCGGCCGGAACAAGCGGTCGACGATCGTGTCCGAGAAGCCGTCCGAGGCCAGGGCCTCCCTAGTGGTGGTGTCGGGGCGGGCGAACAGCCCGTCCAGCGAACCGGCGGTGACCCGTCGCCGCAGGGAGGCCACCTTGAGCTTGTCGCCGAGGCTGCCGACCGGGGCCAGGGCGGTGCGGAGCCCGTCCCTGCGCCGGCGGAAGGGGTCGGCGACGGTCACGAACTTCCCGCCGGTCCGCACCATCGCCCCCGGGTAGAACGGATGCAGCTCCAGCTCCCGGTAGTCGAGCGCCTCCCTGGCCTCCGGATAGGCGGTGAGCAGGACCTGGAAGCCGCGGTCGAGCAGGAAGCCGTCGACCTGGTCGGTGCGGACCCGGCCGCCGACCCCGTCGCCCGCCTCAAGGACGGTTGCGGCGACGCCCTTCTCGTGCAGGCGGCGGGCGCAGCGGAGCCCGGCCAGCCCTGCACCGACGACGTAGACGCCGCCGTCCAGCGCGGCCATCTAGCCGCCGGGCCGTCCGGCCCGGGTGGCCTCGGCGTCCCGGCGCAGCGACCCCGGCAGGGCGAAGTGGACGTCCTCGGGGATCACCTCGACCTCGCGGACCTCGGTCGCGCCCCGCTCGACCAGGGCGGCGACCAGCTCGCCGACCAGCCACTCGGGGGCGGAGGCGCCCGAGCTGATCCCGACGGTGTCCACGCCCTCGAACCAGGCCGGGTCGATCGCCGAGGCCTGGGAGACCAGGTGGCTCTGGGCGCCGGCGGCGCGGGCGACCTCGACCAGGCGGACCGAGTTGGAGGAGTTCTCGGCCCCGATCACCAGCACCAGCTGGCAGTCGCGGGCCAGCGTCTTGACCGCGGCCTGCCGGTTCTGGGTGGCGTAGCAGATGTCGTCGGAGCGGGGGCCGGCGAGCACGGGGAACCGCCCGCGCAGGGTGTCGATCACCCCGGCCGTCTCGTCGACCGAGAGGGTGGTCTGGGTGAGGTAGGCGACCCGCTCGGGGTCGGCGACCTGGACCCTGGCCGCCTCGTCCTCGTCGCCGACCAGGTGGACGGCCTTGGGCGCGTGGCCCATGGTGCCGGCGACCTCCTCGTGGCCCGCGTGGCCGACGAGCACGATGTCGTAGCCCTTGGCGGCGAACTTGCGCGCCTCCTGGTGGACCTTGGTGACCAGCGGGCAGGTGGCGTCGATCACCCGCAGGCGCCGGACCTTGGCCTCGGCGTGCACCGCGGGGGAGACCCCGTGGGCGGAGAACACCACCGTCGCCCCTTCGGGCACCTCGTCGAGCTCTTCGACGAACACCGCGCCGCTGGTCTCGAGGTCCCTGACCACGTGCAGGTTGTGGACGATCTGCTTGCGCACGTAGACCGGGGGGCCGTAGGTCGCCAGGGCGACCTCGACGATGTCGATGGCCCGCTCGACGCCGGCGCAGTAGCCGCGGGGAGCGGCCAGCAGCACCCGGCGCGGGGCCGTGAACACTGGGATCGGGACGCTGCTCATCTCCACATTCTATCGGCGCCGGGCGGACGCGCCCGCCGAGCGGGCGTTAGGCTGGCCCGGAGATGAGTGAGGCAACCGGGAGCTG
>DATHIG010000590.1:0-10049 GCA_035490035.1 Actinomycetes bacterium | reverse complement strand
AGCGTCCCGAATCGCTGATTGGTCGAGGTTCTCAGGAATGCTCCCTGCTTTCTGACCAGCCGGTTCACCGCCACGAACATGGAGCGAACAGGTAACTCGGGACACTGGAACAGCGGAGCCCACCCACCGGGAGCCAGCCGTCATGGCTTCCGTCGGGAGGGCATGGCAGACTTAGCGCTCCGGGCCGTGCCCGCACCGGTCCCGCTCGGCAACCCAGAGAGGCTCCAGATGCCGTCCAATCGCGTGCTCGTGGTGGAGGACGACCCGAGCGTGCGTGGGCTGCTCCAGACGATCCTGGAGGACGAGGCGCTCGAGGTGATCCTGGCCGCCGACGGCGAGGAGGGCCTGCACCTCGCCCGCACCGTCGATCCCGACGTGGTGCTGCTCGACGTCATGATGCCCGGGCTCGGCGGGCCAGACGTCATCCGGCGCCTGCGCCGTCCCGACGGCTCCCTGCCATTCGCGGTGCTGGTGGTGACCGGGGCGGCCGAGGTGATCGCGCCGCTCCGCAGCGAGCTGGGCCCCGAGGCCGTCCTCGAGAAGCCCTTCGACATCACCACCCTGGCCACGCGGGTCAAGTCGCTGGCCAGCGGTGCCGCCCACAGGAGCGCCAATGACCAAACGTGACTTCCTGTCCATCGACGACGTCGACAGCGGGGAGCTGGTCGCCCTGCTCGACGGGGCCGATCGGCACAAGGCCGACCGGCGGGCCCGGGACACCCTCCAGGGCCGGACGGTCGTGCTGATCTTCGAGAAGCCCTCGACCCGCACCCGGGTCTCCTTCGAGGTTGCCGTCCACGAGCTGGGCGGCTACCCGCTGCCCCTGTCCGGCGCCGAGCTGCAGCTTGGGCGGGGCGAGACCATGGAGGACACCGCCGCGGTCCTCTCCCGCTACGTCCACGCCATCGTGCTGCGCACCTTCGCCCAGGAGAGCCTGGAGCGGCTGGCCAGGGGCGGGACCATCCCGGTGGTCAACGCCCTGTCCGACTACTCCCACCCGTGCCAGGCCCTGGCCGACCTCCAGACGATCCGCGAGCACAAGGGGAACCTGGCCGGCATCCGGCTGGCCTACCTGGGCGACGGCAACAACGTCGCCCACAGCCTGCTGTTCGCCGGGGCAAAGGTGGGCATGCACGTCGCCGTGGCCACCCCGGTCGGCTACGAACCGATCCCGCAGGTGGTCCGCAGAGCCAACGAGATCGCGGCCGCCACCGGCGGCAGCATCGAGCTGACCCACGACCCGGCCACCGCCGCCAAGGACGCCGACGTGCTCTATACCGACGTGTGGGCGTCCATGGGCAAGGAGCTCGAGCACGGCGAGCGGGCGCTGATCTTCAAGCCCTACCAGCTGTCGACCGACACGGTGATGGCGGCCGCACCCGACGCGATGGTGCTCCACTGCCTCCCCGCCCACCGGGGCGAGGAGATCGCCGCCGAGGTCATGGACGGCCCCAACTCGGCCGTGTTCGACCAGGCCGAGAACCGCCTCCACACCCAGAAGGCCCTGCTGTCGTGGCTGCTCACCGGTTCACCCGACCCGAGCTGACGCGGCCGGAGGGGTCGCATCCCCGGAGGGGTGCACCGGCCAGTCGGGTCTGCGGGTGATCCCACCGCCGTCCGACCCGGACGAAGCCGCGGACAGGCGGCGGCCTGGCTGGCGCTGGGTGGTGGTGGCCGGCCTGGCCGGGGTCGCGGCCTCGACGCTGGCCACCGCCCTGGCCGCCGCGGTCGCCGGCCGCCAGTCCGACCTGGCCCTGCAACCGGTGGAGCTCGCCCTGCGGGTTGGGCTGCTGCTGGGCGCGCCCTGCGTCGGGGCCATCCTGGCCGCGGTCGTCGTCCCCCGCGGCGGCGGCCGGCTGGCCGTCGTGGCCATCGGCCTTGGCGTGCCCGTCGGCCCGTTGCTGGTCCTGCGCCTGGACCGCGTGCGCGAGTTCGGCCTGGTCTCCTCGCTGCTCACCGTCGGCGTGATGGTCGCCTGGGGGGTGGTCGGCGCGGCCCTTGCCGCCGGATGGTGGGCCCGCCCCGGCCGCCTGGTCCAGCGCAGCGACCTGCCCCTGCCGGTCGCGCCGGCGCACCGGCTCCCCGATGCGGCCGACACCCTCGAGGCCAGCGGCGACCCCGGCCCGCGGGGCCCGGCCGCCTGAGCGGAGGCGAGCTGCATGGCCTGGGGAAACGAGGAGCTGGCCCGGCTGTTCCACGAGATGGCCGAGCTGCTGGTGCTCACGGGCGAGACCGGCTTCCGCGTGCGTGCCTACGACCGCGGGGCCCGCGCCCTCTCCGGCCACGGCGCCGACCTGGCCGGCCTGTCCGAGCGCGAGCTGGCCGCCATCCCAGGGGTCGGCAAGGCGATCGCCGCCAAGGTCCGCGAGTACCTGGACACGGGCCGGGTGGCCAAGCTGGAGGAGCTGCGGGCCGAGGTCCCGCCCGGCCTGCGGGCCCTGGTCCGGGTGCCCGGGCTCGGCCCCAGCAAGGCCCGCCTGGTCCACGAACGGCTCGGGGTCGGGTCGCCGGCGGAGCTGGCCGAGGCGGTGGCCGCGGGACGCGTGGCCGGCCTGCCCGGGATGGGGGCGCGGACCGAGGCCAACCTGCGCCGCGCCCTGGAGCGGATGCAGGACCGCATGGCCGGGATCCCCCTGGCCGTGGCCCTGCCCCTTGCCGAGTCCCTCCGCGACCGGCTGGCCGGCGTCGCCGGGGTCGAGCGAGTCGAGGTGGCCGGGTCGCTGCGGCGCATGAAGGCCGCCGTCCACGACCTCGACCTGCTCGCCGCCGCCGCCGACCCGGCCGCGGTCACCCGCGCCTTCACCGAGCTGCCGCAGGTCGCCGAGGTCGCCGCCGTCGGCGACACCAAGGCGTCGATCCGGACCAGGGACGGGTACCAGGTCGACCTGCGCGTGGTCCGCGCCCCGGTCTGGGGCGCGGCCCTGCAGTATTTCACCGGCTCGGCCGCCCACAACGTCAGGATCCGCGAGCTGGCCGTCAAGGCCGGCCTCAAGCTCAGCGAGTACGGCCTGTTCGAGCGGGGCAGGGAGCTGGTTGTGGCCGAGGACGAGGCGGTCGTCTACCGCCGCCTCGGCATGGACTGGGTGCCGCCGGTGCTGCGCGAGGACCGCGGCGAGGTCGACGCCGCCCGGCGGGGGGAGCTGCCGGCGCTGGTCGCCGAGGCCGACGTCGGCGGCGACCTGCACTGCCACACCGACCTGTCGCCCGACGGGACCGCCCCCCTCGAGGTCATGGTCGAGGCGGCGATGGCCCGCGGCTACCGCTTCCTGGCCGTCACCGACCACGGCGAGAGGCTCGGGCTGGGCGGGGCCAGCCGAGAGCAGCTGCTGGCGCAGCGGGAACGCCTGCGCGCCCTGGAGCGGCGCCTGGGCGACATCGAGCTGCTCCACGGGGCCGAGCTGAACATCGGCGGCGACGGGTCGCTGGACTACGACGACGCCTTCCTCGACGGCTTCGACATGCTCGTGGCCAGCGTCCACGACCGCCTCGACCAGCCACGCGAGCAGCTCACGGCGCGACTGATCAAGGCCTGCGAGCACCCGGCGGTCAACGTCATCGGCCACCCGACCGGCCGCCGGATCGGCAGCCGGGCCGCCGGCGACGTCGACCTGGAGGCGCTGTACCAGGCGGCCGCCCGCACCGGGACCGCCCTCGAGGTCAACGGTTCCCCGCACCGCCTCGACCTCGGCGACGAGCAGGTCCGGCTGGCCCACCGGTACGGCGTCATGCTGGCCTTCGGTTCCGACAGCCACGGCCCAGGCCACCTGGCCAACATGCGCTTCGCCGTCGCCACCGCCGGCCGCGGCTGGACCACCCCCGACCGGGTCGTCAACGCCCTCCCCCCGGCCGACCTGCGCCGCTTCCTGGCCAAGGGCCGGCCCGACCGGTGAGCCCCGCTCCCGACCCCGGCGTTTCGCCGGCCCCCGGCCCGGGGCCGCCGCCGAAGGCCGTTGACCGGCTCCCTCCCCAGGCGCCTGTGCCGCCGTCGGAGGGCGTTGACCGGCTCCCTCCCGAGGTGATGGAGCCGCTGCCGGTCGCCTTCTACCAGCGGCCGGTCCTCGAGGTGACCCGCGACCTGCTCGGGCGCCTGCTGGTGCACCGGGCACCGGAGGGGACCAGCGCGGTCAGGCTGGTCGAGACCGAGGCCTACGACGGGGCCGGCCTCGACCCGGCCAGCCACGCCTACCGCGGCCCGACCGCCCGCACCGCGGTCATGTTCGGCCCACCCGGCCATCTCTACCTCTACTTCACCTATGGGATGCACTGGTGCGCCAACGTCGTCTGCGCCCCGGACGGGGTCGCCCAGGCGGTGCTGCTGCGGGCCGGCGAGCCGGTGCTCGGGACCGAGCTGCTGCGTGCCCGCCGCCCGGCCGGCCGCATCCGCGACCTGGCCAGAGGCCCGGCCCGGCTGTGCCAGGCCCTCGGCCTGTCCGGCTGGGCCAACGGCCTCCCGGTGACCACCGGGCCGGTCCTGCTCACCGCCGGCTGGCCCGTCCCGGACGACCAGGTGACCTGGACGGGCAGGGTCGGCGTCAGCGCCGCCGCCGACCGCCGCTGGCGGGCCCTGGTCACCGGCGACCCCCACGTCTCCCCAGGCCGCCCCGGCCCAGCCCGCGGCCGTGCCGCAAGGACCTGAGCGCTGATGTGACCGCCGGCACGCGCCGAGCGTGACCCTTGGCACTGCGTGGTCCCGCCCGGTCTGCCATACCGCTGTCATTGGGGGAGACAGGGGGGAATGGCATGACCAACACGCTCACCGCCGCACCGCCGGCCGCACCGTCGGCACCGCCGCCGCGGAACCATCGACGGACACCGGAGTTTCCCATCGGAGAGCCGGTCCCGACCGCTTGGCGTGAGGACGCCCTCACCCGAGCCAAGGAGCTGGACTCGCTGCGGGCCTGGCTCCTGGAGGCCAGCCCGGCCGGAGCCAACGAGCCATGGTGGTCGGCGATCCGCGAGCACCTGGAGGCCGTCAAGCAGGCGGCCGAGGGCAAGCGGCGCACGGGCAGGGTCTGGGCGTCGGTCACCGGGTCGACCATCGGGCGGGCCATGAGCAACCTCGACGCCGCCGAGGCGAACCTGCTGCGGGTCGCGCCCGACAGCTACCTGGTCGGGCAGATGCCGAGCCTGCTCAACCACGTGCAGCGCCACCTCGACTCCGAAGACCCTCGCCGCCGTGAGCTGGAGCGCCTCGCCCGACGGCTCGGCCCCGACCACACCCTGGCCGGCTCGCCGGACCTGACCGTCATCACCGAGGGGGAGCGCAACACCATCGTCAGCAGCATGCGCGGAGCCAGCAAGGCCGCGCTCCGCGAGCAGCTGCGGGTGCGCAGCTTCCGCAACGTGCTGCTGGTCACCTCGCTGGTGATGACCTTGATCGCGGTCGGGGTGGCAGTCCTCGGCTTCATCAGCCCGGCGGCCATCCCGCTCTGCTTCCAGCCGGAGAGGTCCGGCCAGACGGTGGTCGTCTGCCCGACCCAGCAGTCGGCCCTGCTGGAGACCGGCGAGGAGTCCGGGCCGGCCGCTCCCGACGTCGACGACGTCGTCAAGCGGACCGCGGGGCCCGCCGACCTGCTGGTGGTGGAGCTCATCGGTCTCACCGCCGCCGCGGTTGCCGCGGCCACCGCCCTCCGCGGCATCCGTGGCTCCTCCGAGCCGTACGGCCTCCCGGTCGCCCTGGCCACCCTGAAGCTCCCGATGGGCGCGGTCACCGCCTTCCTCGGCCTGCTCCTGATGCGCGGCCAGTTCGTCCCCGGCCTCAGCGCTCTCGACACCTCCGCCCAGATCCTCGCCTGGGCGCTGGTCTTCGGCTACGCCCAGCAGCTGTTCACCCGCCTGGTCGACCAGCAGGCCCACAGCGTGCTCAACGCGGTCCGGGAGAAGAAGACAGCGGCAAGCTGAGCTCCCGTCGTCCCCGATCCATGTGGCGGGCTCCGGCTTCCCCGAGCGCCACCCACGAGCGCCTGTGCCATGGTCGCGGGGAGCGCCGGGCGTGGCGGGTGGGGCTCACCCACATCGGTCGGCCTACCCCTGGCCCGCGGAGGTGGTCGTCGGTGCTGGTGCGGTCGTCGTGGTCGTCGGGGCTGGGCAGCCGTCCGGGTTCACCCACAGCTGGACCGAGCCGCCGTCGGGGACCTGGGCGCCCGGGGCCGGGCCGGAGCGCCAGACCCGGCCGGGCTCGACCGCCGCCCGGGCGGGGTCGGCGTCGCAGCCGGCCAGCGCCTCGACGCCCAGGCCGGCCTGGGCCAGCAGCTCCCGAGCGGTGGCCTCGGGCTGGCCGAGGACCTCAGGGACCAGGACCACCCCGAGCCCGCCCGCGCCCCGCCGGTCGACGGCAATGGTCAGCTCGACCGGCGCTCCCGGCGGCCGGGCCGACCCCCCCGCAGGCGACTGGGCCAGCACCATGCCAGGCGCGGCGTCATCGTCGACCCGCAGCCGCTGCACCAGCGACAGCCCGGCCACCTCCAGCCAGCCAGCCACCCGTGCCACCGGTACGCCGACAACGGAAGGCACCACCCCGGGGAGCGGACCGTCCGGCTCCCGGCAGGTCCGGGTCGGCGCCGACGCCTTCAGGTAGACCACCGACGCGACCCTGGCCGCCGGCGTGAACCGGTTCGGCAGGCAGCCCCGCTCCACGTCAAGGGCCACCTCGACCAGGCTGGTGTCGGGCCGGGGGAACCGGCCGAGCGGCCGGCCGGCCATGGCCGCACGCATGAACCCGGACCAGATGGCCGCCGGCCAGGTACCGCCGGAGACCGGGCTGGCCGTCCTCGGCGGCACCATCGGCAGCTGGCCCTGGGGGTAGCCGACCCAGACGGCGGCGGCCAGCGACGGGGTGAACCCCACGAACCAGGCGTCGGCGTTGTCCTGGGTCGTGCCGGTCTTGCCGGCTGCCGGCCTGCCGATCCTGGCCCGCACCCCGGTGCCGTGGTCGACCACCTCCCGGAGCACGTCGGCGGCGATCGCGGCCACGCCGGGCTGCACCACCGCGTTGGTGTCGGGCCGGGCCTGGAACAGCACCCGGCCGTCGGCCCCGGTGATCCGCACCACCCCGAACGGGACCGCCTGCCGGCCCCGTGCGGCAAGGGTCGCGTAGGCGCCCGCCATCTCCAGTGGAGTCACCTCGCCGGTGCCGAGGACCGCGCTCGGCACCGGCTTCAGCGGGCTGGCCACCCCCATGCGGGCGGCGGTCTCGACCACCGCCTTGGCCCCCCGGTCGGCGTCGCCGGCGCCCAGCCGCAGCAGCAGCCCGGCGTAGACGGTGTTGATCGACAGGGCCGTCGCCGACCGCAGGGTCGCCTGCCCGAACCCGTGGCCCTCGTAGTTCGCGACCCGCCAGGCCGGACCCCGACCCGGCCGGGGCAGCACCAGCCGGTCGGGCGCCTGGAACACCGCCTCCGGCGGGATCCCCCGTTCCAGCGCCGCGACCAGCGCGAACATCTTGAACGCCGAGCCCGCCGGACGGCCGCGGCCCCCGGCCCCGGTGGCCAGGTTCAGCCGGCCGAAGCGGGCGTCCCGCCACCAATCGCGCCCACCGACCATCGCCCTGACCGCGCCGCTGCCCGGCTCGACCGCGACCAGGGCGGCGTAGGGGTCGCCCCGGCGTGGCCCGGCGACCCTGGCCACCGCCCGCTCGGCGGCGACCTGGACGGCCAGGTCGACGGTGGTGGTGACCCGCAGCCCGCCGGTGAACACACTGTCGGTCCGGGCCCGCCTCGAGGTCCCGAGGCCGTCGAAGCGGTGGTCGGCCGGGTCGAGGAGCTGGTCCAGAACCCAGCCGACGAACCAGGGTGCGCGCAGCGTCGCCGACCCACCCCCGTCCCCGGTGCCCTTCGGTTGGTCCTTGGGTCCGGTGCCCTTCGGTTGGTCCTTTGGCCCGGTGCCCTTCGGTTGGTCTCCGGGTCCGGTGCCCTTCGGTTGGTCCTTGGGTCCGGCGCCCGACGGTTGGTCCTTTGGTCCGGCGCCCGCCGCCCCACCCGGCCGCAGGCCCAGCGGCGCCGCGGCCGCCCTCGCCCTGGCGGCCCGGCGCAGGTGGCCGTTGCGCTCCAGGCGGGCAAGGACCTCGCCCCGCCTGGCCCGGGCCGCGCGCGGATGGCGGAACGGGTCGTAGGCGGCCGGCGCCCGGATCATCCCGGCCAGCAGCGCCGCCTGGGTCAGGGTGAGCCGGTCGGCGTGAGTGGAGAAATAGGTCTGGGCGGCGGCCTCGACCCCGTAGGCGCCCTGGCCGAAGTAGACGGTGTTGAGGTAGGCCTCCAGGATCGCCGGCTTGGCGTTGCGCCGCTCCAGGCCCCAGGCGTGGGCGGCCTCGGCCAGCTTGCGCCGCAGCGTCCGCTCGCCCGAGACGTAGGTGTTCTTCACGTACTGCTGGGTGATGGTCGAGCCGCCCTCGACCACCCGCCGCCGCTCAAGGTCGCGGGCCGCCGCCCTGGCCACAGCCAGCCAGTCGACCCCGCCGTGGCGCCAGAACCGGGCGTCCTCGGTGTCGACGACGGCCAGCCGCATCCAGCGGCTGACCTTGGCCAGCGGTACCGCCGTGCGGTCCTGCGGGCCGTGCAGGGCGGCCACCGTCCGGCCCTTGGCGTCGAGCAGCAGCGAGGTCTGGGCCACCCGGTTCGAGGGGATGAGCTCGAGCGGGCGCACCGAGACGCAGCCAGCCAACGCCAGACAGCCCGCGAGCATGGCGACCGCAATCCGGAGACGCCAGCCCCGGTACCTGATCTGCCTTCTGGCGCAGCGGCACATGGCATGGTGTTCGTCGGCATCCGCGCCGGCCGGCTTCATCGCAGCGCCGTGTTAGCGTTCGTTTTGTCTCGAGTCGATTCCTTCTTCTGGAGGTTTGTCGCCGTGTCGACGCCGATGGCGCCCATCGAGGAGCAGCTGCGGGTGCTCAAGTCGGGGGTTGCCGAGCTGCACCCGCGCGACGGCCTCGACGAGCGGCTGGCCGCGGCCACCGCCGAGGGTCGGCCGCTCCGGGTCAAGCTCGGCATCGACCCGTCCTCGTCCCACCTGACCCTGGGGCACGCCGTCGTCCTGCGCAAGCTCGCCCAGTTCCAGCGGTTCGGCCACACGGTGGTGCTGATCATCGGCAACTTCACCGGCCTGGTCGGCGACCCCAGCGGGCGCAGCCAGACCCGAAGGCAGCAGAGCGAGAGCGAGGTCGCCGACTACGCCCGCACCTACCTCGAGCAGGTCGACAAGGTGCTGGACACGCGCGCCGCCGAGGTGCGCTGGAACGCCGAGTGGCTGGCCCCCATGACCTTCGCCGACGTCGCCAGGCTGGCCGCGCACGTCACCGTGGCCAAGCTGCTAGAGCGTGACGACTTCCGGTCCCGCTACACGGCCGGCCAGCCGATCTCCCTGGTCGAGTTCCTGTACCCGCTGATGCAGGGCATGGACTCGGTCGCCATCAGGTCCGACGTCGAGCTCGGCGGCACCGACCAGACCTTCAACCTGCACGTCGGCCGCGACCTGCAGCGTGCCAACGGCCAGCCCGGCCAGGTCGTCCTCACCATGCCGCTGCTGCGGGGCATCGACGGCGTCCAGAAGATGTCCAAGAGCCTCGACAACGGGATCTACCTGGATGAGCCCCCCCAGGCCCAGTTCGGCAAGCTCATGCGCGTCCCCGACGAGGTGCTCCCGGAGTACCTGCGGCTCTGCACCGACCTGGACCCGGCCGAGGTCGACCGCCTGGCCGCCCAGGCCGCCGCCGGCGGCGCCGGGGCCCGCGACGTCAAGCGCCGCCTGGCCCACGAGGTCGTCGCCCTGTACCACGGGCCGGAGGCGGCCGACGCCGCCGAGGCCGCCTTCGACGCCGGGGTCCGGCTTCGGGCGGGCGGAGGGGCCGGCGCCGCCGCCGGCTCGGCCACGCCGCTGGCCATCCCGGAGGCCGCCGTTGGCGACGGCCGGGTCTGGGTGGTGGCCCTGCTGGCCGAGGCCGGCCTGGTCAGGTCGAGGAGCGAGGCCAGGCGCCTGGTCACCCAGGGCGCCGTCCGGCTCGACGGCCAGCCCGTCGACTCGATCGAGCGGAGCTGGCCGCCGGCCGAGCTGGA
>DATHIG010000589.1:0-2472 GCA_035490035.1 Actinomycetes bacterium | reverse complement strand
CCCCGCCATAGACGAACGCGGTCAGGATCCGCTGGGCGGTGACGACCTGACCGGCCCGCCCGAAGGCGTAGGCGACAAAGGTCACCGGGACCAGGAAGCTGCCGAGCAGGATGATGGTCGGGACCAGGTTGACGTTTTGGGTCACGAAGGTGACCACCACCGTGGCCACCCACAACCCCAGACCACCCAGGAACAGGCGCAGCCACGGCCGCCTCCTCCACCACCCGCCAGTCCTGGCCCCGGCCCCGGTCCCGGTGATGGTCGTGTTCGTCGTTGCAGCTGCTGCCGTCTGCGTCATGTCACGCTCCCTGTGTGGTCGTTGACGGTGGCTCGGATGACAGCCGAGTGGTCGAGGTCGCCGACCTGAGCGCTTCAGCAAGGAGCTGTTCGGCGGCGCCGAAGCCGTAGCCTTGGGCGGTGTCGAACAGGTTGATCCCCAGCTCCAGCGCCCGGCCGATGGCGGCGTTGCTGTCGTGGAGGTCGGCGGCGCCCCAGTCGCCGCCGAACGCCCAGGTACCGAAGGCGACGGCGGAGACCTTGAGGTCGGTCTGGCCGAGCCGGACATAGCGCATGATGCTTGCTCTCCTCCGTTGTTGGAGTGGGTCTAAGCGGGGGTCTGCGTCAAGGGGTCCTGGCCGCGGGCATCTCGACCCGCTCGGTGGCGTAGCGCTCCGCGGCCGATGACCAGCAGCGCCACTGCGGCGCCCAGCAGGGCGATGGCGGCCTGGGCGGCGAAGGTGACGTGCAGCGCCCCGGTCAGAATGCTCGGGGGCTGGGCGGTCGGCCCGGCGCTGGTTCCCCCGAGGGCCACCGCGCGTTCGCTGAGCAGAGCCACCAGCACGGCCAGGCCCACCGACCCGCCGAGCTGCTGGGCGGTGGAGGCGATCGCCGAGGCGGCACCCTGCTCGCCGGCGGCCACGCCGGTGCCGGCCGCGACGTACATGGTGGTGAAGGCGACACCCTGTCCCAGGCCGGCGATGATCATCCCTGGCAGCAGGTCGGCCAGGGACCCGGTCACGGGCAGCCGCAGGTACAGCGCCAGCCCGACCGCACCGAAAGCCATGCCGGCGGCCAGCGTCCGGGCGATCCCCAGGCGGCCGACGAGCCGGCCCCCGAGCTGGGTGCCCACCACGACCGACAGCACCAGTGGCAGGAAGCGCAGCCCGGCCTGGAGCGGGTCCTCACCGAGCACCTGCTGGAGGTAGAGGGTGAGGAAGAACAGTTGCATACCGAACGAGGACATGAACGCCGCCGTGACCAGCACCCCACCCCGGACGGTTCGGGTCCGCAGCAGCCGCGGCGGCAGCAGCGGGGACTCCGCCCGCCGCTCCACCGCCACGAACAGGCCGAGCAGTACCAGCCCGGCCGCAGCCTCCAGCAAGGTGCGGGTCGAGGCCCATCCGACCGTGGGCGCCTGGACCAGGGTGTCCACGATCGTCATCGCTCCCAGCGTGACGAGCAGGGCGCCGGGGAGGTCGAACCGCCGAGCTGCCGCCGACGGCCGGCCGTCCGGCAGCACCAGCGGCGCCAGCGCCAGCAGCGCCGCGACGATGGGGACGTTGACGAAGAACACCGCCGGCCATCCGAACAGCCCGGTGAGCACGCCACCGGCCAGGACGCCCAGGGACAGGCCGCTCGCACCGGCCGACCCCCACACGGCGATGGCTCGGGTGCGTTCGCGGCCCTCGTCGAAGATGGTGTTGACCAGCGACAGGGTCGCCGGGAACAGCAGCGCCCCGCCGATGCCCTGGACCAGGCGGCAGGCGATCAGCAGACCGCTGTGCCGGGTCAGCCCGCCGGCCAGCGACGCCACCCCGAACAGGCCAAGCGCCACCATGAACATGCGGCGCCGGCCCAGCAGGTCAGCGGCCCGCCCGCCGAGCAGCAGGAACCCGCCGAAGGTCAGCGCGTAGGCGCTGATCACCCACTGGAGGGTCCCGCCCGAGAAGTCGAGCGACCGGCCGATGTCGGGCAGCGCGACGTTGACGATGGAGTAGTCGAGCGCGATGACCAACTGGGCGGTGGCCAGCACCGCCAGCGCCACGCCCTTGGATCCGTTGGACCGGGCGCCGGAGGTGTGGTTGGTGGCAAGGGGATGGCGAAGGTTCATGCCGACCAGGATCGCCCACCGGCGGCTGCACGTCGTCGTGGCCAGCGCCCATCATGGCTTCCGGTCGGCTGGAGTCCAGCGGTACCGGCCAGCAGGTAGGCCAGATTGGCGCTGGCCACGACGACAGCCGACCCGGTGGCGGCCAAGCTGGGGAGCCTCAGGTGAACCAGCTCGACGAGCCACCAGGTGGTGCGAGATGCGGCAGATGGAAGGCGAAGCCGTCCAGGCGGCAACCGGATCAGCAGAGTCGACTCGAGGTGAACCACAACTGGCCAATGGACAAGCCGCCGACGGGGCACAATCGGCGTCTTGACTCTTCTCAGTGAAGGGTTACCTCGAGGTGCTGTTCAAGGACGGTGATG
>DATHIG010000588.1:0-2203 GCA_035490035.1 Actinomycetes bacterium | reverse complement strand
CCAGCTCGACGGCCTGTCGGAAGAACGGCTGAGCTTCCTCGTCGTTGAGCGACCACTCGAGCGCGGCCACAGTGGACGGGTCGCCATAGCTATGCACCCCAACGCGAGCCGGCTGACCTTCAGCCCGGTAGTGCCCAGCCGGACGTACTCCATACCTGTGTCTCCCATCCACTGATGACTCGGTCCAGCTCTCGAAGCCTAAGCCCGTCCCCGGAGAGGCTCGGAGTCCCTCCGAGCACACCCCAAGGACGTGCCGCCAATGCGTTGAGGCGCTCCCGAAACGACCGAGCTGGATCGGTTGATCGCTCCGGGTGTCGAGTCTCGCCGTCGATCTGACGGTCCGGGTTTGCGGCACTCACCGCGCCCATGGGGCATGGCGTCAGGCCCCGGGGGTGGTCACCAGACCATCCAGCAGGATGTCGCTGAGCATCCTTGCAAAGCCGCTGGGATCGGCCGCGAAATTGTCGCCGAGCAACGACACAAACGGCACCTCGGCATTGACCGAGTTCATGGCGATGACCGCGTAGACCATAACGTCGATCGGGAATGGCCGCACCCGACCTTGTTCCAGGAGACTCTGCACGATGGGGGCCACGGCATCCCGGACCGGCACGAGGTAGTGCCGGAACACGTACTCGAGCCGCTGGCCGCCCCGGATTGACTCGTACTGCAGGATCCGTGGAAGGTCGGGCTCGGCAACATTCGCCTGGTGAAAGGCGTGGACCAGATTGCGGAGCCGGGCCAGATCGTCCTCGATGGGCACGGTCAACGCTGCCTGATGGAACACCGGTTCCCGCTCGTGCTCGGCAAGGACTTCGCCGGCGAGGTCGATGCCCTCGGCGGCGACGTGACCGGCTACGCGGTGGGCGATCGGGTGTTCGGCTCGGTCACCAAGCCGTATGTCGGGGACGGGTCCTTCGCCGAGTACGTCACGGTGCCAACCACGGTCGGCCTTGCGCCACTGCCCGAGAGCATCTCGTTCACCGATGCTGCCGCGCTCGGCCTGGCCGGCGCCGCGGCGCACGGCATCATCGACGCGGCAGCCCTCCAGCCCGACCAGACGATGCTCGTCGTCGGCGCCACCGGCGGGGTCGGCAACCAAGTGGTGCAGCTGGCCGCGGCCGCCGGTGCTCGGGTGATCGCTACCGCGCACACCGACGCCGAGCGCGACCTGGTCACCCAGCTCGGCGCCCAAGCAACGGTCGACCACACCGGTGACCTGGCCTCCCAGGTCCGCGCGATAGCACCCGATGGGGTCCACGTCCTCGCCCACCTCGCCGGGGACCCGGGCGTTGTCGAACTGGTCCGCGACGGCGGCCGGTTCCTCTCCACCTTGCTGCAGAGCCCGGACCAGCCGCCCTCACAGACCGTGACCGTGGTCCCGGTATACGCCAACCCGACCCGCGAGGTGCTCGACCGCGTCAGCCACGGTCTGGCCGGCGGCGATACAACTGTGACCGTCCAGCAGGTCTTCCCGCTGGACCAGGCACAGGCCGCCTTGGACACCTTCGCCCAGGGCACACTCGGCAAGGTCGTCATCAGCACCGACTGACCCGCATCCACCCGCCCTTGGGCTGCTCGACGACTGAACTGGCCCGGGATGCGTTGGATCGCGTGCGTCTGTTAGGTGATCGGTAACACAATCTGGGCGTGACCGTCGATGAAGGTCAAGATCGGGTCATCCCGGCCGTCGGCCATGCCTGGAGACAGCGCTTCGCGATGGCCGGCCGGAGCTTGTCACGGGCGGATGAGGCGCCACCATTAGGCGGCGCTTCAGCACCCGGCGCTTCAGCACCCGGCGCGCGAGTTAGATGGCGCGTACCCTGTCCGCCTGAGGACCCTTCGGGCCCTGGGTGGTGTCGATTGAGCTGTAGTGGACGAACACGTCAGCGCCGCCGCCATCCACCGCGATAAAGCCGAAGCCCTTTTCGCCGTTGAACCACTTGACAGTTCCTTGTGCAATGAATATCTCCTAAGCATCTCGAGGTCGCACGTCACGACCCTGGACCTGCTGTCGAACGCTAGACGTTAGCTAAGCGCTCACACCGACGTCCGTGGACGGGATGTGACGGGAAAATCCGGGTGGAAGCCTCGTTCACAGAAAGATCGACCAAAGCCCCACGGATAGCTATGCACCAAGCCGGAGACTCCAGCGCGAGCACTGATACCGCTCGGCAAGAGGCCACTGGACCATGTCCCACAG
>DATHIG010000587.1:0-4287 GCA_035490035.1 Actinomycetes bacterium | reverse complement strand
GTCGGCCAGGGCGGCCAGCTCGTCGGCGTAGGCCTGGCCGATCCCCTCGAGGAAGGCGAGGGCGGCCTTGGCCTCCTGCTCATCGATCTTGGACAGGGCGAACCCGACGTGGATGAGCACCCAGTCGCCAGGCTCCACCTGCTCGTCGGAGAGCAGGCCGATGTTGATGGCCCGCCTGACCCCGCTCACGTCGACCTTGGCCAGGTCGGGCGGGTCGTCGAGCAGCTCGACGACCTCACCCGGGATGCCTAGACACACCGTCTTCCCCCTCCAGTTGAATTGCCTCCAGGATCAGCTCGTCACCGCCCGTGGTCTCCAGATCAAGGCCGCCGCAGGCCGAGCAGGCGGCCAGGGCGTCGGTGGACTCGGCCTGGTTGCCGCAGTCAGGGCAGCGGACCCGGACCGGCACGACCACCAGGTCGACGGCCGCGCCGGCGGCCACCGTTCCCTCCGACACCAGCGCGAACGCCTGGTCGAGGGCCGGCTCGACCACCCGGTGCTGCGCCCCGACCCTGACCCGCACCCGGGTCACGCGGCGCCCGGCGGCCCGCCGCTCCACCGCCTCCAGGATCCCCTGGCACAGGCCCAGCTCGTGCACCAGCTCCCTCCCTGCCGCCGTCGGGACGGCCGCTCACATCTGCCGGATCTTGAAGTACCGGGCGAGGTCCGGTATCGACTTGCGCAGGACCGCGACCAGCCCGACCAGCGCCGCGCCAACCACCAGGCGGCGAAGCATGCTCATCCCTCCTCCCCGGTCTCGTGCTCGCCGATGAGCTCGCGGACGACGGCGACGGCCTGGTCGACCGCGCCGGCGACCGGGCGGCTGAGCCCCATCCGTTCGGACACCTCGGCCGGCTCGCAGCCGACCACCAGCAGCTTGGGGAGGTCGCCGCCGAGGGCCTTCAGCAGGGCGAACACCGCGTCCGGCTCCATGCTGTGGGCGTCGATCAGGACCCCGGGCCCGGTCTGGGCGGCCGGGTCCGGCTGGCCGTCAAGCTCCGGCTCGATCACGTACACGGTGCCCGGCGCCTCCCCGCGGGGCGTGGCGTCGACCAGGATCGCCTTCTCGTAGCCCTCCAGCAGCTCGTAGGCCAGGTGGACGCCGCGGATGCCGAAGTCGGCCACCCTGACCCAGCCGGGCAGGGGCGCGGTGGCCAGGCGCCTGGCCACCTCGACCCCGAACCCGTCGTCGCCGAGGAAGACGTTGCCGACCCCGGCGACCAGGACCGTGGGCTGGGGGTCCGGGGGACTCAAGGGTAGTCCCCCGGTCGGCTGGGGCTCGGCGGATAGGGTCACAGCGGCGCCACCTCGTCGGGTGAGAAGTAGAGGAAGCGGCCGTGCCAGCGCTGCAGGTCGGCCGCGGGGTCCTCGTCGAGGGTGACGGCCAGGTGGCGGTTGCCGTCGACGTCCAGGAACACGGCCTCGACGGTGGCCAGGCGGTCGGTGAGGAACATGTCCTGGGCGTCGGCCCGGCGCTGGCCGGGGCGCAGCCGCACCCTGCTCCCCTTGGCGAGGTTGACCCCGGCCACGACCACGCCGTCGGTCTCGGGGGACACGGTGGTGTCGGCCCCCGGGTCCCACCACGGCACCAGCTCCGGGGCGGCCTCGGCCCCGGTCGCCCCGCTCGGGGAGGTTGGCCCCGCTTCCTCCGGGTCGGTTGGCGGCCGCTCGACCCCGCGCAGGTAGCGGACGGCGCCGTGGAGCCGCTCCAGCAGCTCCCCCGGCATGGTGTCGACCCGGTCGATGATCGCGGCCGCCCGGTCGTCGGTCGCCCTCGCCGCCCGCTTCTCATCCTCGGTCAGGGCCATGGTCCGCAGGGTCAGGATCTCGTCGATCTCGGTGGAGTCGAACAGGTCGCCGGGGCTCTCGGGGGCGATGGTCGGGTGGTCGTAGAGGATGATCGGCGAGGACAGCATCGCGTCCCGCCGGCCCTCCTCGCCGATCAGCACCGGCCAGGTGTGCAGGTTCTGGCAGGCCGAAGCGGCCGGCTTGGCCCACTCCGGCGGGTCGAGCAGCGAGAGGAACACCCCGTGGTCGACGCCGAGCAGGCTGTGGGCCGCGACCAGCGAGCGCCGCAGCGCCATGTCTCTGCCGGCCTTCGGGTCGTGCCAGGCGCTGGCGTTCTCCAGCCGGGCGCGCAGGCGGACCAGGCCGTACGGGCCTTCGAGTCGCTCGGCCGACAGCCGGACCGCGCCGAGGATCGGCCAGCGCCGGCGGACCGTCCGCCCGACCAGCCTGCCGGCCGGGGTGTGGACCGGCTCGATCCGGCGGCCGCCCGGCCGCTTGATCGGCGCCACCAGCTCGCCCTCCAGCAGCTGGGCCAGCGGGGCCTCGACCGTCACCTCCTGCTCGGTGGCCTCGTCCCATGGGAGCAGCTCGGACCCGTCGACCTGCAGCCCCGGCACCTCGTGGAAGGTCCCGGCCTCGACGTCGACCGCCTCGACGGTCTTGGACTGCACGTGCAGGAAGCGCACCAGCAGGTGGACGGTGGTGGTCTCCTCGGGTTCGAGCAGGCACTCGGTCTGGGTGGCCCACGGCTCGTCGGGGCCCTCCTCGCTCCACAGGCGGGGCATCAGCACCCCGAACTGCCAGCGAGCCTGGTTCTTGGCCGCCGACGCCCGGTAGGGGTAGAGCAGGTAACCCTCGTAGAGGACGGCGTCGGCCACCTTGCGGGCCAGCTCGAAGGCCGGGAACGCGGCGCTCACCGCTCGGCCTCCCCTGCCTCCTTGAACAGCGCCTCGAAGGCCTCGTCCCAGGTCGGCAGGGCCCGGACCGCCTTGAAGCGCTGCAGGGCGTCCAGGGTGTCGCGCCGCACCCGGATCCAGCCGCTGCCCGGGAAGAAGCGGTCCATGATCTCCCGCCACACCGAGACCGGCAGCCGGTAGGTGGCCTCCTTGTGCCATGGCACCTGGCCGACCGAGAACCCGCTGATCCCCTTGGTGAACACGGTGCCGCTGAACAGCAGCAGCAGCGGGACCTCGCCGTCGCCCAGCGCGTGCAGGTACTTGGAGGCGGCCACCTCGAAGTCGTAGGTGCAGGGCACCGGCAGCTCGATCTCGGTGCTGCCGGAGAAGCTGGGCACCATCACGGAGACGGTGGCGAACTGCATCGGCTTGAGGGTGTCGCCCCAGCGTTGCGTCTCGCCGAACAGCTCGAGCAGACCGTCGGCCTCCTGCGACGAGTAGCGCCGGCGCTGCGGCTCGATGCGGATCTGGCAGCGCAGCGTGATCGCGTGGACCCGCTCGCCGGTGGTCTCCGAGATCCGCAGCTTGAGCTGCAGGGTGGGGACGGCCGCGTAGCGCTCGGGCTGGGCGTCGATGCAGTCGAAGACCAGGTCGGTCATGGCACCGGTCCCTCCGGGGAGCTGCCGCCTCGCTCCATGAGCCCCACGGGCCCCCCGGCGGCCCCCTTGGCGAGGGGGCGGCTCTGCTCGCGGACGCGGTCGAAGAAGCCGTCGATCGCCTCCCACGCCTCCTGGCCGCCGTCGAACCCCTTCCAGTGCATCCGGACCAGGCCGACCAGCTGGTAGCAGGCGTCGATCGGGACCAGGAAGCACTCGAAGCCCTCACCGGTGCGCTGCACCAGCAGCGCCTCGACATCGGGGACGAGGTCGGTCAGGACCGGGTTGGCGGCGACCACGTCCTCCCAGGCCTCCAGCGAGAGCAGCGACTCGGTCGCCCCGGCCGGGCTCGGGTAGAAGGCGACCACCCGCCCGAGCGCGGAGTTGTTGAAGAAGAAGGCGACCCGCACCGGGATCTGCAGGGCGTCCCACTGGCCCTCGCCCAGCTGGAACGACGGGTCGTGCAGGTAGCGGTCGGGCACCGCCCGGTAGCGCCCGCCGGCCGCCCCCTGGTGGGTGAACAGCAGGTAGCAGGCCCGGCAGGTGCACATGATGTTGCGGCTGTCCAGGTTGACCACGTGAGAGTGGCCGTCGCCGACCGGCTCGGCGCACAGCTCGCAGGCCTCGCCCGGCGCGGCGCGCTGCTTCTCCCCCACCCCGGGGACGGGTGGCGTCTCAGGTTGGGGGCCGACGAAGCGGCGCAGGCCGGCGCTCACCAGCCGACCCCCGACCCGACGGCCAGGCGCACCCCGCCGTCGCCGGTCAGCAGGGGCAGCGGCTCGAGGTGCTGCTCCGGGTGGTCGACCCCACGGCCGGCCAGGCGGACGTCGTAGCGCTGCCGGCAGGACCCGCAGGCCAGCACCTCGGCGTCGAGGCCGGCGCCGGCGGCCAGGCCGGCCCCACAGGCCGGGCAGTGGTCCCGGTAGGCGTACAGCTCCCCGGCGACG
>DATHIG010000586.1:0-3079 GCA_035490035.1 Actinomycetes bacterium | reverse complement strand
CGAGATCTACCGGCGACTGCGTCCCGGCGAGCCGCCCAGCGCGGAGTCCGGCCGCCAGCTCCTGCACGGCCTGTTCTTCCAGCCCAAGCGCTACGACCTGGCCAAGGTCGGCCGCTACAAGATCAACAAGAAGCTGGGCCTTGACCCTGAGCAGCACCGGGCCCTGACCCTCACCACCGACGACGTCGTCGCCACCGTCGACTACCTGGTCCGCCTGCACGAGGGCGACCCCTCGACCAGCACCGACGACCAGGACCACTTCGGCAACCGGCGGCTGCGCTCGGTCGGCGAGCTGATCCAGAACCAGGTCCGCATCGGCCTGTCGCGGATGGAGCGGGTCGTGCGCGAGCGCATGACCACCCAGGACGCCGAGGCGATCACCCCCCAGACGCTGATCAACATCCGTCCGGTGGTGGCCGCGATCAAGGAGTTCTTCGGCACCTCGCAGCTCAGCCAGTTCATGGACCAGACCAACCCACTGGCCGCCCTGACCCACCGGCGGCGCCTTTCGGCGCTCGGCCCCGGTGGGCTGTCGCGTGAGCGGGCCGGGTTCGAGGTGCGCGACGTGCACCCGTCCCACTACGGCCGCATGTGCCCGATCGAGACCCCAGAGGGTCCCAACATCGGTCTCATCGGCAACCTGTCCACCTACGCCCGCATCAACGAGTACGGCTTCGTCGAGACGCCCTACCGCAAGGTCGTGGGCGGCCGCGTCACCGACCAGGTCGACTACCTCACCGCCGACGACGAGGACCTGCACGTGATCGCGCAGGCCAACGCGGCCGTCGACCCACGCGGCAACTTCGTCACCGACCGGGTGCTGGTCCGCCAGGGCAGCCGCTCGGTCGGCATCTCCAGCCAGCGCTCGGTGAGCCGGTCCGACTTCGGCACCGGCCAGGGCGCCGGGGTCACCGGCGAGGTGGCCAACGTGCCGCCCGACGAGGTCGACTACATGGACGTGAGCCCCCGGCAGATGGTGTCGGTGGCCACCGCCCTGATCCCGTTCCTGGAGCACGACGACGCCAACCGGGCCCTGATGGGCGCCAACATGCAGCGCCAGGCCGTGCCCCTGCTCCGCTCCGAGGCGCCGCTGGTCGGCACCGGCATGGAGCGGCGGGTGGCGGTCGACGCCGGCGGGGTCGTCGTCGCCGACTCGCCGGGCACGGTCGAGGACGTCACCGCCGACCAGGTCACCGTCCGCCACGCCGACGGCTCGGCCAAGGTCTACCGGATGCGCAAGTTCGAGCGCTCCAACCAGGGCACCTGCATCAACCAGAAGCCGATCGTCACCGAAGGCACCAAGATCGCCGCCGGCGACGTGCTGGCCGACGGGCCCTGCACCGACACCGGCGAGCTGGCGCTCGGCAAGAACCTCCTGGTCGCGTTCATGCCCTGGGAGGGCCACAACTACGAGGACGCCATCATCCTGTCCGAGCGGCTGGTCAAGGACGACGTGCTCACCTCGATCCACATCGAGGAGCACGAGGTCGACGCCCGCGACACCAAGCTCGGGGCCGAGGAGATCACCCGCGACATCCCCAACGTCTCCGAGGACGTGCTGAAGGACCTGGACGAGCGGGGCATCATCCGCATCGGGGCCGAGGTCGACCCCGGCGACGTCCTGGTCGGCAAGGTCACCCCCAAGGGCGAGACCGAGCTGACCCCTGAGGAGCGCCTGCTGCGGGCGATCTTCGGGGAGAAGGCCCGTGAGGTCCGCGACACCTCGCTGAAGGTCCCCCACGGGGAGACCGGCAAGGTCATCGGCGTGCGGGTGTTCTCCCGCGAGGCCGGCGACGACCTCAACCCCGGCGTCAACCAGCTGGTCCGGGTCTACGTCGCCCAGAAGCGCAAGATCTCCGACGGCGACAAGCTGGCCGGGCGCCACGGCAACAAGGGGGTCATCTCCAAGATCCTCCCCGAGGAGGACATGCCCTTCCTGGTCGACGGCACCCCGATCGACGTCATCCTCAACCCGCTCGGCGTGCCGAGCCGGATGAACATCGGCCAGGTGCTGGAGACGCACCTCGGCTGGGTGGCCAACCACGGCTGGTCGTTCGACACCCTGCCAAAGTGGGCCAAGGAGACCGGCTGGTCCAAGGAGCAGGGGCGCCAGGACGTGCGCCTGCCGCTCGGCACCCCGGTGTTCGACGGCGCCAACGAGGAGGCGATCGAGGACCTGCTGACCGCCACCCTCGGCACCTACGAGGACCCGGCCAGCGGCGAGGTCCGCAAGCTGGTCGACGCCGAGGGCAAGGCCATGCTGTTCGACGGCCGCACCGGCGAGCCGTACCCGACCCCGGTCACCGTCGGCTACATCTACATCCTGAAGCTGCTGCACCTGGTGGACGACAAGATCCACGCCCGCTCCACCGGTCCGTACTCGATGATCACCCAGCAGCCGCTGGGTGCGAAGGCGCAGTTCGGCGGCCAGCGCTTCGGCGAGATGGAGGTCTGGGCCCTCGAGGCCTACGGCGCCGCCTACGCGCTGCAGGAGCTGCTCACCATCAAGTCCGACGACGTCCTGGGCCGCGTGAAGGTCTACGAGGCGATCGTCAAGGGCGAGAACATCCCCGAGCCAGGCATCCCCGAGTCCTTCAAGGTGCTGATCAAGGAGATGCAGTCGCTCTGCCTGAACGTCGAGGTGCTCTCGGCCGAGGGCCAGGAGATCGAAATGCGGGAGACCGACGAGGACGTGTTCAGAGCCGCCGAGGAACTAGGCATCGACCTGTCGCGGCGGGAGCCCTCTTCGGTCGAGGAGGTCTAAGTGCTCGACGTCAACTACTTCGATGAGCTGCGGATCGGCCTGGCAACGGCCGAGCAGATCCGCATGTGGTCAAACGGCGAGGTCCGCAAGCCGGAGACGATCAACTACCGGACCCTCAAGCCCGAGAAGGACGGCCTGTTCTGCGAGAAGATCTTCGGGCCGACGCGGGACTGGGAGTGCTACTGCGGCAAGTACAAGCGCGTCCGCTTCAAGGGCATCATCTGCGAGCGCTGCGGCGTCGAGATCACCCGGTCCAAGGTCCGCCGCGACCGCATGGGCCACATCGAGCTGGCCGCCCCGGTCACGCACATCTGG
>DATHIG010000585.1:0-3435 GCA_035490035.1 Actinomycetes bacterium | reverse complement strand
CTCGGTCGCAGGTTCGAGGCCTGCCAGCCCCCACCCAACCTCGCAGGTCACAGGCCTGCGGCCAGCTGGCGGGTCGAGCGACCCCGGAGCCGTTCCCGCAGGATCTCGGGTGCGGCGACCACCAGCGCGTGCAGTCGGCGTTGGGCCTCGCCGGCGGCCTGGACTGCCGGGCGTGCTAGCTGGGTCCCGCTCGACAGGTGATTCGCGGTGGTTGCCTTGCCTGCGAGATCCCGCTGGGTTGGTATGGATTGCCACAGCTGATCCGGGTATGTTGCAGCGGCTGATCCCCTCCACCGAAGGAGCGGACATGGGCGTCTCTCGCCGTGTCGTCGCCGTCCTTGCGGGCGCTTGCGCGCTTGCCCTCTCGGCCTCCGTCGCGCTCGCCAGCCCCCCGAATCCTGGCGGCCCAACCCTGTCCACCTCCGACATGCTCAGCCAGAAGCGCTACGTCGCCGCCGGCGACCGCGCCTACGTGATCGGTGCCGAGGATGGCCGGTTCCCACCGATGGGCTGGCACATCCGCGGCGAGATGGGCGGTGTGTGGGCACACCCGATCAAGCTGCTGGACGGCTACTGGTTTGCCCTGAACGACACGTGGGTGCCGCCGGCGACCAGGTACACCACCGGCGCCGGCTACGCGCAGATGCGCTTTCCCGTCACGGCCGGGTACGAGGTGACCCGCACCGAGTTCTCGCCCGACGGGGTGGCCGCGGTGCTGGTCGGGCTGACCGTCCGCAACCCCGACCAGCGGCGGGCCCGTCCGTTCAAGCTGACGATGAACGCCCACAGTGAGGTGATGGGCGCCTACCCGTGGGGCTGGACCACACCCAACGCCAAGCAGGTCAACGGCAAGGACACCGGCGCGTGCGTGCCGGGCGGCGGCAGGTTGGTCTTCCAGGAGCCGGGCAAGCCGTGGTATGCGGAGGTTGCAGCCCAAGCCAAACTCGAGCCTGACGCCTGTGCTGTGGGTGACGGCTACTGGGGCCCGGTTCCGGCCGATGAGCGTCCCGGCTACTCGGAGTACGGCAACGGCACGGGCGGGCAGCTGCGCTGGAACATCAACCTGAGCGCCGGGGGCGAGACCACCGTGTGGATCGCGGTGGCCGGCTCGCACACCTCCAAGGCGGAGGCCGACGCCGCCCTGCGCGCGGCGCTCACCAACCCCGAAGGACAGCTGGCCGCCAAGGTCGCCCAGCGCCAGCGGCTGCTCGCCCAGACCCAGGTGCACCTCCCAGACGCTGGGCTGCAGGCCGCCTTCGACTGGGGCAAGCTGAACATGGCCGACCTGCGCCGTACCGCCACCAACCTGCAGATCCGCGACGTCGACGAGGGCAGGGCCTACCCCGACCCGCAGGCGAGCCTGCCGAAGTTCACCGGCATCGGGGCCGGCTTCCCCGATTACCCGTGGTACTTCGGCACCGACGGCGCCTACACCGCCCACCCGCTGGTCGCCTCCGGGCAGTGGGACACCGCCATCCAGCACCTGCGCGGCATCCGTGACGTGTCGCGGATCGTCAACGGCGGCACCGGCAAGGTGGTGCACGAGGTGGTGACCGACGGGTCGGTGTACTTCGGCGCCAATGCCGCCCCGGGCAACACCAACGAGACCGCCCAGTTCGCCACCGCCGTCCACCTGCTGTGGCAGTGGTCGGGCGACAACGGGTTCCGCGACGAGATGTACGACTTCGTGGTCGACGGGCTGCGCTACGTTACCAGCACCCTGGACAAGGACGGCGACCACTGGCCGGAGGGCTTCGGCATGGTGGAGCGCGGCGGCATGGGCGAGGAGAAGCTGGACGTCACCGCCTACACCTGGCAGGCCCTACGGTCGCTGCAGGACATGGCCGCCAGCAAGGGCGATGAGACGACCGAGGCGTGGGCGAAGGCCAACGCCGACGCTATGCAGGCCAACTTCGACCCCGCCTGGTGGATGCCGTCGGAGAACCTGTACGCCGACTCGCTGTGCAACGCCCCGGCCGCCAACCCCGACCCGACCTGGGTCAACTACTGCCGCGAGGCCGGTCAGCAGCTGCAGCAGCGGCACTGGATCAATGCCACCCCGATGGAGACCACCCTGGCGCCAATCGGGCACGCCAACACCGCCCTCGACACCCTTGAGGGGCCGACCTTCACCGGCTCCTGTGGGCTGTTCCACACCGGTGCCGGCGGCGGCCCGACCGGGGCCGGCGAGCGCAAGTGCTGGACGCTGCCGAACTCGGTGATGGCGATGGGCGAGGCCAACTATGGCCGCCTCGCCAACAACCAGGCGCTGCGCTACCAGCACACCATCTCGGGCGACCTCACGCTCGAGATGCCAGGGGCGCTGCCTGAGATCTCACCCAGCCCCGAGTACGACCCCTTCGTGGACTTCCGCGACCGGGCCATGTTCATGCAGGCCTGGTCCTCCTACGGGGTGCAGTGGCCGGTGATCAACAACTTCCTCGGCATCCGCCCCGACGTCCCCAACGGGAAGCTGTATGTCGTCGCCGACGTACCCGACTCCTGGCCTAGCCTGTCGGCGAGCCAGCTGCGGGTCGGTGGCGGCACGATGTCCGCGTCGGCCTCGCGCGCCGGCAAGCAGTACACGACCACGGCAACCGCACCAGCCGGTTGGACGCTCACCCTGGGGCACACCGTTCCCGCTGGCGCGACGGTCGCCTCGGTCACCCTGGACGGCACGCCCGTCCCGTGGGCCTTCCGCGACACGACCCGCGGTCGTGAGGTGTACGTCACGACCACAACCGCTGCGCCCCACACCGTGGTGGTAGAGATCGCCTAAGGTTGCCACCTCCCTCCGCAGCGCCCCCGGATGTCCGGGGGCGCTGCCCTCTTCCGCCCGATGAAGCCATTCCACCGCGGGTTACCGGCTGACAGCGGTCCCGGCCGTCGTGTCGGCCGGTCGTTGCGGCCGCAGCCACAACGACGCCTTGGTCGGCTGCATCGTTGGTTGACCACGGCCAGCAGCTCGGCGGTCAGGGTGGTCAGGTCCACCTGATCGCGCAGGCGGGCCCCGAACCGCTCGATGATCCGGGCTGCGTTGTGGCGGCGCCGGTCGAAGCGCCGGTCGACCGCCTGCTGGATGCGGCGGCGGGTGGGCTGGAACACCGCCGCCATCGCCAGGGTCGCCCCGGCCACCGCCAGGCTGGAGCTGCAGCCCAGGAGCCGACCCAGCAGCACCACCGCGGCGTAACCAGCGCCGCCGCCAACGCCACCCAGCGCAGCTGCTGGCGCTCCACGCCCCGCGCCCGGCGGAAGCGCACCACCACCGCCCCGACCGTGGCCGCGCTCACGAATGCCAGCACGGCATAGGTGGCGTCCTCAGCATGAAAGAGCGGGGAGGTCGACGCCTTCCTCTCCCTTAACGCCGTTCGGCGGCGGCTGTCGCGAAGGCGCTGGCCAGCTCGGTCCGGGAGCGGAAGCCGCGCTTGCGGAACA
>DATHIG010000584.1:0-2068 GCA_035490035.1 Actinomycetes bacterium | reverse complement strand
TTGGTGGTCCAGCGGCTCCAGGGCGCCGCTGCCCAGATCGAGGCGGTGCAGCTCGTTGCGGCCCATGTAGGTGTGGACCAGCAGCAGAGCGCCGGCGTCGGGCCACCAGTCGGCGACCTCGACCTCGCCCGGCAGGTCGATCTGGAGATCGACCCGCTCGCCACCGGCCGGGTCCCAGATGGCCGGCCGCAGCTGGCCGGTCCGGTCGTGCAGCACGGCCAGCCGGCCGTCGCCCGCGACCGGCGAGAACCCGGCCGAGGCGACGAACACGCCGAAGCCCTGGCCGTCCCACAGGTCGGCAACGGCGCCCATGCCCTCCAGGTCGAAGGTGCGCAGGGCCGGGTGGAGGTTGTCGCCGTGCTCGGCGTGGTGCACGACCAGCAGGCGGCCGTCGCGGCTCATGCCGCCGACGTCCACCATCTCGTCGTGGCGGTACAGCTCCTCGGAGCTCCCGCCGACCTCGCCGACCCGGACCGAGAAGCCGTCCCTGGTCGCCAGCCCGGCCGCCACCCGGCCCTTGGGGCCGAGGGCGAGCCCGGCGCTCCAGGCCGGCTCGACGTCGGCCAGCAGCGGGATGGCCTCACCACCGACGAACGGCTGCTGCAGCCAGCGGCCCACCTCATCGCCCTTGGAGTCCTCGAACCAGACCACCCGGGTCCCGTCCGGGGTCAAGCCGCCGGCCACCACCCCGGTCGGATGGTCGGACACCTGGCGGTGGTGGCCGGCCGCCCGATCCCAGGCGTGGACCTGCCAGGAGCCCGACAGGTTGGAGACATACACAAGGTGGTCGGGAGCGTCAGGGGCCCACCGGGGCAGGGTCAGCGAGGGGGCACGGTAGCGCTGCTTCCAACGAGGCTCGGTCATGACAGCATCCTACGCATGCGCGCACCACGTAGCATCCTGATCACGGGCGCCACCTCGGGCATTGGTCGGGACGCCTCCCTGCGCCTGGTCACGGCAGGGCACCTGGTCCTGGGCGGCGGCCGCCGCCCAGACGCCCTGGCCGCGCTGGCCCGCTCCACCGGCGGCCGGCTGGAGCCGCTGGTGCTGGACGTGACCGACCCGGCCTCGATCGAGGCCGCGCTGGCCCAGGTCGAGCGGCGGACCGGCGGCCGCGGCCTCGACGTCCTGGTCAACAATGCCGGCTTCGCCCTCCCGGGCCCGCTGGAGGCGCTGTCCGACCGGGACCTCCGGGAGCTGTTCGACACCAACGTGTTCGGGCTGCTGGCGGTGACCAGGGCGTTCCTTCCCAGGATGCGCGAGCGGGGCCAGGGCCGGGTGGTCAACGTCGGCAGCATCATGGGCCGGGTGACCATGCCCCTGCTCGGCGCCTACAACGCCAGCAAGCACGCGGCGGCGGCGATCACCGAGGCCTTGCGCATGGAGCTGCGACCGTTCGGGATCACGGTGGTGCTGGTCGAGCCGGGGGCGCTCCGGACCGGGTTCGCCACGAGGGCGCTCTCCGGCCTTGCCCCCTACCGGGACCCGGCCTCGCCGTACTCGGCCGCGCTGGCGGGCACGGACGCGGCCTGGGCGCGGGTGTACCGGTTCGCGCCGGGGCCGGCCCCGGCCGGCCGGGCCATCGTGAAGGCGGCCACGGTCGACCGGCCCGCACCCCGGTATGTCGTCCCGGCCCGCAGCCGCCTGCTGGTGGCCGCGTTCGCCGCCATGCCGACCGGGGCGGCCGACGCCACCAAGCGGCGCATCATGGGCCTGCCCGGTCACGCCGACACGCCCCGGTAGCGGCGCCGCGCAGGACCCATACTGCCCGGTCAGGCCGACCCGCCCCGGTAGCGAGGCAGTGCGGGGACCCGTACGCCCGGTCAGGCGTCCAGCGGGGTGACCTCGATGTCGAACTCGACCGTCCAGGGGCCCTCGCCGGCGTCGGGCCCGGGACGTTCCGGATCCTGGCTGGCCGAGCCCGGGCCGGCGAGGCGGCTCCGGTAGGTGTGCTCGCCGGCTCCCCAGTCGTCAAGGCCGAGGTAGGGCTCGCGCACGACCCCGGCGGGCGTCCCGTCGGCGGCCGTGCCCTTGACCGCCACCAGCAGCACCGAGCTGGGGTTGAGGA
>DATHIG010000583.1:0-3658 GCA_035490035.1 Actinomycetes bacterium | reverse complement strand
GCGGGTCGGGGACCGGGGCGCGCCGCCGGCCAGGACGCTGCGCTTCACCTGCCGAGACGGGGACGTCCGTGCGCCGGCTTGACGCCTGGCTGTTCGCCCCCGGCGACCCGCGCCGGCTGGCCGCGCTCCGGATCGGCCTCTGTGCCCTGCTCGCGGCCCGGCTGGCCCGCGGCCCCTACCTGGAGCTGGCCGGCCAGCCGGCGGCCCTGTTCCGGCCGATCTCGTTCCTGCGCCTGCTGGACCTGATGCCACCTGCCGAGGTGGTGGCCGGCCTGCAGGCGATCGCCCTTGCCGCCGCGGTGCTGGCCATGCTCGGGCTCCTGACCCGGGTCACCCTGCCCCTTGCCTGGCTCGCCGCCCTGCCACTGGTCGCGATGACCTCCAGCCTGGGCAAGGTCGTCCACAACGACGTGCTGCTGCTGCTCTGCCTGGTCCCGCTCCTGCCCGCCCCGGCCGGCGCGGCCTGGTCGCTGGACGCCCGCCAGCGCGTCAGGGCCGACCACGGCGCCGCCTTCGGCTGGCCGGTGCGGACGGCGATGCTGGTGGTCGCCGGGGCCTACTGCTTCTCCGGGCTGGCCAAGCTGCTGCACGCCGGCCCGGCCTGGGTGGCCAGCGACAACCTGCGCTGGGTGCTGTACGCCTCCAGCGACCAGCAGGACACCCCCAACCCGTTCGCCCTGTTCGTCGCCGACCGGCCGGTCCTCGCCCACCTGGTCGCGGCGGCCACCCTGGCCGTCGAGCTCGGCTTCCCGCTGGTGCTGTGGCGGCCCCGGCTGGCCTGGCTGTTCGTACCGGCCGTCATCGCCATGCACGCCGGCATCGGGCTGGCCATGCGTCTGGACTACTCGGCCATGGCCGCCACCGTGCTGATCGTCATGGTCGACTGGCCGGCCCTTGCCGACCGCATCCGCCGGCCCGGCGCCGTCCCCGGTGGTCCGGGGCAAGGTGCCGGCCCCGTCCCAGCCGAGGAGCGCCGATGACACCCCAGGCCGACCTGATCCTCGTTGGGGCGCCGGTGTACACCGCCGACCCGGCCCGCCGCTGGGCCGACGCCGTCGCCGTGCGGTCCGGCCGGATCGCCGCGGTCGGCCCGGAAGCGGACGTGCTCAGCTTGCGCGGGCCCGCGACGAGGGTGCTGCGGCTGCCCGGCGGCATGGTCCTGCCCGGCTTCCAGGACGCCCACGTCCACACCGCGGCCGGCGGCCTGGAGCTGGCCCAGTGCGACCTGCACGGGATCGAGCCGGAGGGCTACCCGGCGGCGGTTGCCCGCTACGCCGCCGGCCATCCCGACGCCGGCTGGGTGCTCGGCGGCGGCTGGGTCATGGACGCCTTCCCCGACGGCGGGCCCCACCGTGCCGCGCTGGACGCGGTGGTCGGCGACCGGCCGGTGCTCCTGGAATCCACTGCGACGGCCACAGCGCCTGGGCCAACACCCGTGCCCTGGAGCTGGCCGGCATCACCCGCGCCGCCCCCGACCCGCCACGGGGCCGGATCGAGCGCGACGCCGCCGGCGAGCCGACCGGCGTCCTCCACGAGGCCGCCATGGGCCTGGTCGGCGAGCTCGCCCCCGAGCCGGACCAGGCCGAGTGGCAGGCCGCCATCGAACGCGGCCAGGCCCACCTGCACCGTCTCGGGGTCACCGCCTGGCAGGACGCCAGGGTCAGCCCGGCCATGCTCGCCGCCTACCGGGCGGTCGCCGAGCGGGGCCGGCTGACCGGCCGGGCCGTGGCCGCGCTGCGGTGGGACGTCGAGGCCGGCGACACCCAGCTCGCCCAGCTGGTCGAGCTGCGCCGCGCCGGCACGGTCGGCCGGCTGCGGGCCAGCGCGGTCAAGCTCTTCGCCGACGGGGTGTTCGAGAACCGGACCGCGGCCCTGCTCGAGCCCTACCTGGACGGCGACGGACGGCCGACCCGGAACCTGGGCATCAGCATGCTCGGCCCGGAGGAGCTGGCCAGGGTCGTGACCGCCCTGGACGGGCTGGGCTTCGACGTCCACGTCCACGCCATCGGCGACCGGGCGGTCCGCGACACCCTCGACGCCTTCCAGACCGCCGCCGCGGCCAACGGCCGCCGCGACGCCCGCCACCAGATCGCCCACCTGCAGCTCGTCCATCCCGACGACCGCCACCGCTTCCGCCGCCTTGGCGTCGTCGCCAACGCCCAGCCGTTCTGGTCCTGCCGGGACGGCTACATGCGCGAGCTGACCCTGCCGTTCCTGAGCCCGGAGCGGGCCGGCTGGCAGTACCCGTGGGCGAGCCTGCGCCGGGCCGGGGCGGTGCTCGCCTTCGGGAGCGACTGGACGGTCTCCACCGCCAACCCGCTGCTGGAGATCCAGGTCGCGGTCCACCGGGTCGACCCCAACGACCACGACGGCGAGCCGTTCCTGCCCGGCGAGCGGGTCGACCTGCCCGCCGCCCTTGACGCGTTCACCATCGGTTCGGCCTACGCCCTGCGCCTGGAGACCGAGACCGGCTCGATCGCCCATGGCAAGCTGGCCGACCTGGTGGTCCTCGACCGCGACCCGTTCGACCCGGACGCCGGCCCCATCGGCGACGCCCGGGTCCTGGCCACCCTGGTCGAGGGCCAGCCGGTCCACGCCGACCCCTCCCTGGACCTGGCTTGACCACCCGGACCATGGCACGGGCGCTCTCGAGTGGCGGTGGCGGGAGCCGGAGCTCCCCCGCATGGATCGGGGACCGCGCGGGCTAACGAAGCGCCGGCTGATCGATCGTGAGCGTTCGCGAGTCTCCGTCAAGGGTCGCCGTGACACCGAGGGGGATGGTGGCCAGATGCCTGGCGTGGCCGAGCGGGAGCTGGTAGAGCACCGGGACCCCCAGCGGCTCCAGGTGCTCCTCCAGGACCTGCTCCAGCGACTTGGTGCGGGGCCACTCCGGGCGCTGCTCGCTCCAGTCGCACCTGTCCATGTCGCCGACCACCACCCCGGCGACCCCGGCCAGCTTGCCGGCCTGCCCCAGCTGGGTGAGCATCGCGTCGACGTACCAGGGCGGTACCTCGAAGTCCTCGAAGAACAGGATGGCGCCCTCCAGCTCGACCTCCCAGGGCGTGCCCATGGTCTGCAGCAGCAGCCACAGGCAGCCGCCAGCCAGTGGCCCGGTCGCCCGGCCGCCGCGCAGCGGTCGCACGTAGGGGTCGTCGGGGTCGCGGGGCACCGGCCCGGCGCCGCCGCTCCGCAGCACCTCCAGCAGCCGGTTGCGGGTGAAGTCGCTGGCCTGCTTCCAGCCCATCGTCATCAGGTGCGGGCCGTAGAAGGTGGCCAGCCCGGCCCGCTGGCGCAGCGCGACATGCAGGGCGGTGATGTCGGAGTAGCCGAGCAGCGCCTTGGGGTGCTCGGCGATCAGCTCGAAGTCGAGGTGGGGGACCAGCTGCATGGACCCGAACCCGCCGGTCAGGCACTGGACCACGTCGACCTCGGGGTCGGCGAACATCGCCTCCAGGTCGCGGGCCCGCCCGTTGGGGTCGCCGGCGACGTAGTTGTCGCGGGCCCCGACGCCGTCGGCCAGCTTCACCCGGTAGCCGCGCTCCTGCCACCACTCGACCCCGCGTAGCAGGTCGGAGCGGTTCTCCCAGGGGCTGGCCGGGGCCGGCACGCCGATGCAGCCGCCCTCGGGCAGACGGCGGCCGAACCGGCTGGCCTCGAT
>DATHIG010000582.1:0-11432 GCA_035490035.1 Actinomycetes bacterium | reverse complement strand
GGTGTAGATGAACTCGTGCACCACGGCGCGCAGCAGCCGCGCCTTGCGCTCGTCGAGGTTCATGGGCCGCCCTCCCTGCCCGAGACGATCCATGTCGGCAGCGTAGCAGTCAAGGTAGGCGACTGCTAAGCGAGCCGCGCGACCACCTCGCCGTGCAGGAACATGCCGCGTTCGGTGAGTCGTAGCCCGGGCCCGGGGGCCAGCAGCCCGGCCGCTCGCAGCTCGGCGGCGTTCGGGCCGCTGGGGTCGACGCCGAGCACGCGGGCCTCGGTCTGCGCGAGTCCGTCGGCGGTCCGCAGCCGCAGGGCGAGTGCCTCGAGCCGGGCCTGGCCGGGGTCAGGGCGCTCCTGCCCCTCGGTCGGCCTCCTTCCCGCCCGCACCGCCTCCAGGTAGGCCGGCACCCCGGGCAGGTTCCATCGCCTGGTCTGGCCGTCGAACTCGTGGGCGCCGGCGCCGAGGCCGAGGTAGCGGCCTCGGCGCCAGTAGGTCAGGTTGTGCCGGCTGGCGTGCGCCGGGAGCGCGTCGGCGGGTTCCCCGGGGCCACGGGCGGCCCAGTTGGAGACCTCGTAGTGGCCGTAGCCGGCACCGGCCAGCACCGCGCGGGCGGTGTCGTAGCGGTCGGCGAGCCGGTCCTCGTCCGGCTCGGCCATCCGGCCGGCGGCGACCAGGCGGCCGAACTTGGTCGCCGGCTCGATCGTCAGGGCATAGGCCGACAGGTGCTCGGGGCGCAGGGCGACCGCCGCGGCCAGGGTGGCCGACCAGGAGCCGGCGTCCTCACCTGGCCCGCCGTAGATGAGGTCGAGGTTGACCGCCGGCACCCCGGCGGCCCGCAGCGCGGCCACCGCCGCCGTGACCCTGGTCGCGTCGTGGACCCGGCCGAGCGCGGCCAGCACCCGGTCGTCGAAGCTCTGCGCGCCCATCGAGACCCTGGTCACCCCGGCCTCGACCAGCTCGCCGGCGACCGCCTGGTCGACCGTCTCCGGGTTGGCCTCGACGGTCACCTCGGCGTCGGGCGCCAGCGGCAGCAGGGCACGGAGCCGGGCCAGCACCCGGGCCAGGTCGCCGGGGGGCAGCAGGGTCGGGGTCCCGCCGCCGACGAACACGCTGGTCACCACGGGCGGCTCCGGGCCGAGGGCGCGGGCGGCCATGGCCGCCTCGTCCAGCAGGGCGGCGGCGTAGGGCCCGCGCAGCCCCTCCATGCCGGTGTAGGTGACGAAGTCGCAGTAGTGGCAGCGGGTCAGGCAGAACGGCACGTGCACGTAGACCCCGAAGCAGGTGGGGTCGAGCAGCGGCGCTGCCGGGGCCGGGCTGGCGAGGATGGTGGTCACCGGGGCTACCCTTCGTCGGTCCGCAGCGCGGCCACAAAGGCCTCCTGAGGAACCTCGACGCGGCCGATCTGCTTCATCCGCCGCTTGCCCTCCTTCTGGCGCTCCAGCAGCTTGCGCTTGCGGGTGACGTCGCCGCCGTAGCACTTGGCCAGCACGTCCTTGCGCCTGGCGGTGATCGTCTCCCGGGCGATCACCTTGGCGCCGATGGTGGCCTGGATCGGCACCTCGTAGAGCTGGCGCGGGATCAGCCGCTTGAGCTTGCTGGTCATGGCCCGGCCGTAGGCGTAGGCCTTGTCCTTGTGGACGATGGCCGAGAAGGCGTCGACCGGCTCGCCCTGGAGCAGCAGGTCGACCTTGACCAGGTCGGCCTCCCGGTAGCCGCTCGGCTCGTAGTCCAATGAGGCGTAGCCGCGGGTGCGCGACTTCAGCTGGTCGAAGAAGTCGAAGATGATCTCGCCGAGAGGCAGCTGGTAGCGCAGCTCCACTCGCTCCTCCGACAGGTACTCCATGGTGCCGAGCTCGCCCCGCCGGCCCTGGCACAGGTCCATCACCGGGCCGATGTAGTCGGCCGGGCACAGCACCATGGCGGCCACGTAGGGCTCCTCGATCCGCTGGATCGAGCCGGCCGGCGGCAGCTCGCTTGGGTTGGAGACCATGATCGTCTCCCCGGTCTCCAGGGTGACCCGGTAGGCGACGTTGGGGGCGGTGGTGATCAGGGCCAGGTCGAACTCCCGCTCCAGCCGCTCGCGGACGATGTCCATGTGCAGCAGGCCGAGGAAGCCGCAGCGGAAACCGAAGCCGAGCGCGGTCGAGGACTCCGGCTCGTAGGCGAGGGCGGCGTCGTTGAGCCGCAGCCGGTCGAGGGCGTCGCGCAGGTCGGGGAAGTCGTCCCCCTCGATCGGGTACAGGCCGGAGAAGACCATCGGCCGTGGCTCCCGGTAGCCGGGCAGCGGCTCGGCCGCGGGCCGGGCGGCCGTGGTCGCGGTGTCCCCCACCCGCACCTGGCGCACGTCCTTGACCCCGGGGATGAGGTAGCCGACCTCGCCGGCGCGCAGCTCCTGGGTGGCGACCGCCTCGGGGGCGAACGCCCCGACCTCCTCGGCCTCCGAGACGTGGCCGACGGCCATCATCCGGACCCGGTCGTTGCGAGCCAGCCGCCCGTCGACCATCCGGAGGTAGGCGATCACGCCGCGGTAGGGGTCGTACAGCGAGTCGAACACCAGCGCCCTGGCCGGCGCGTCGGGGTCGCCCTTGGGAGGCGGCACCCGGTGGACGACGGCTTCGAGGAGCTCGGGCACGCCCTCGCCGGTCTTGGCCGAGACCCGCAGCATCTCCTCGGCTGGGACGCCGAGCACCTGCTCGATCTCGCGGGCCACCCGGTCTGGCTGGGCGGCCGGAAGGTCGATCTTGTTGATCACCGGGATGACGGCCAGGTCGGCCTCGACGGCCAGGTAGAGGTTGGCCAGGGTCTGGGCCTCGATCCCCTGGGCGGCGTCGACCAGCAGCACCGCTCCCTCGCAGGCGGCGAGGGCCCGCGACACCTCGTAGGTGAAGTCGACATGGCCCGGGGTGTCGATCAGGTTGAGGACGTACTCCCGGCGGTCGGCGGCGGTGTAGGCCAGGCGCACGGCCTGGGCCTTGATGGTGATGCCGCGCTCGCGCTCCAGATCCATCTTGTCGAGGTACTGGGCGCGCATGTTGCGCTCGCTCACCGCGTGCGTGAGGTCGAGCAGCCGGTCGGCCAGGGTCGACTTCCCGTGGTCGATGTGGGCGATGATGCAGAAGTTGCGCAGACGCGTCAGGTCGCTTGGCATGGCCGCCCATAGTATCGATCCGTCCCTTGAACTTCTCCGCGGTCCCGATGCCGTCGCGGCGGGGCGTTGAGCAGGAGCAACCGCCTGTGCTAGCCTCGCCCGGTTCCCCGTGAATTCGCGTGAGTTCAGTTCAGGAGTGCCCTTTCTTGGCGAACATCAAGTCGCAGATCAAGCGCAACCGGCAGAACGAGCAGGCCCGGCTGCGCAACAAGTCGGTCCGTTCGGCCCTGAAGACCTACGCCCGCCGGGTGCGCGAGAGTGTCGCCGCCGGCGACCGCGAGGCCGCGGACACCGCCCTCCGACGTGCCACCCGCGCCTACGACAAGGCCGTCAGCAAGGGCGTCATCCACAGGAACAACGCCGCCAACCACAAGGCGAGCCTGGCCCGCTCGGTCAACCAGCAGGGCCAGTAGCCCGCTCCTCAGCGGCTGGTTCCCGCGGCCGCGCCGGCCCCGGCGAGGCGGGCGATCAGGAGCTCCAGCAGCAGGCGGGGCGATGAGCTGCCGTTGCGGATCTGCGCGTCGGCCTCGGCGATCACGTCGAGGGCCCGGTGGAGGTCGCCCGGGCGGAAGCGCCGGAGCTGCCGCCTGGCCCGGTCGACCTGCCAGTCGCGGACACCGCCCCCGAGCAGTCCGGCGACCTGCGCCTTGGGCAGCTCCGGATGGTCCGCGACCCGCAGCAGCAGGCGCAGCTGGCTGGCGATGAACCCGAGCAGCCGGATCGCGTCCTCGCCCTGGTCGATCAGCGCGTCCAGCCGGTCGAGCGCGGTGGCCGCGTCGGCCGCGAACACCGCGTCGGTCAGCTCGAAGATCCCCCGGTCCGCCGTCTGGGCCAGGAACTCGGTCACGTGCCCGGCGGTCAGCACCGCCGGCGGGGGCACCGCGACGTGGAGCTTGGCGACGGCGCCGGCCAGCTCCCGCAGATCCTGCCCGACGGTGTCGACCAGCGCGGCCACCGCCGCCTCGTCGGCCTTGCGGCCGAGCCGGCGCACCTCGGCCCGCAACCAGCTCGACCGCTCGGAGGGCTTGAGCCTGGCCACCAGCACGGTGGCGGCATGCCGCTGCACCTCCTTGAAGAACTTCCCCTGGCGGCCGGGCGCCGCCGCCCGCAACACCACCGCCGTCGAAGGATCCGGGTCGGCCGCCAGCGCCAGCACCGCCTCACGGGCCGGCCCGTCCAGTCCGTCGGCCTCCTGGACCACCACGATCCGCCCGCCTCCGAACAGCGAAGCGGTGGCCAGCCCCATGGCGAACCCGTCAGGCAGCCCCCCACCCCGTACCTCTTCCACCGACGTGCCCGCCCCGAGCCGCTCGGTGGCGGCCGCCACCGCATCGGCCACCGCGCGCTCCGCGAGCAGCTCCTCCTCACCGAGCACCAGCGTCACCGGAACCGAACCAGGTCGAGCGGCCATGCCCGGCATGCTACCCCGCCGCCACGACCACTCCGCCGGCTGACGGCCAGCAGGCCGGCCAGGCGTGCGGTGGTCCGCTCACACGGTGATGACGAGCTTTCCGCGAGTGTGGCCTGCTTCGAGAGCCCGGATGGCCTCACGAACCTCGCCCAGCGGGTAGGTCTGGCCGATGACCGGGGCGAGCTTGCCGGCCTCGATCAGCTCCCGCAAGGTTTGCAGGTCCTCCTGCCGCGGCTTGGAGGCCAGCATCCGCAGCCGCTGGCCCACGAACCGTGACAGCAGGGGGGCCCGCAGGCTGCGATCGAAGCCTCCCAGCCACCGACCTCGCCCTTCACTACCAACGATGACCAGCGTCCCCTTGGGGGTGAGGGCACGCCGCAGCTGCGACAGCGAACGGTGGCCCGCGGTGTCCAGGACGAGGTCCCAGTGACGCCTCCCGTCGGTGACGTCCTCGCGGGTGTAGTCGATGACGTCGTCGGCGCCGATGGATCGGACCAGGTCGACCTGGGTCGTGCTGCACACCCCGGTCACCTCCGCGCCGAACGCCTTGGCCAGCTGGACCGCGAACAACCCCACCGCGCCGGCCGCCCCGATGATCAGGACCTTCTGGCCCGCCTGGACCTGGCCGCTGTCGCGCAGCCCTTGGAGGGCGGCGAAGGCGGAGGTGGGGACGGCCGCGGCCTGCTCGAAGGTGAGGTTGGCCGGCTTGGGGGCAAGGTTGTCCTCTGGAGCAGCGGCGTACTCGGCGAAGGAGCCATCACACCAGCCGAACACCGCATCACCCGGCTGGAACCGGGTCACGTTGCTGCCGACCGCCTCGACGCGTCCGGCGACGTCCATGCCCCGAACGCGGACCTTGGGTTTGCGGAGCCCGAGATCCGGGACAACGAGGCGGATCAGGTAGGGCAGGCCGGTCATGACGTGCCAGTCGCCGCGATGGAGACCAGCCGCATGGACCTGCACCAGCACCTCGTTGTCCTTGGGCACCGGCTGGTCGATGTCCCTGAGCTCCAGGACGTCTGCGGAGCCGTAGGCATCTTGGACAATCGCCTTCATCGTCGTCTCCCGGCCCGTGGCGGTCTCGAGCCTGTCGTCGACCGCAGCGGCAGGCACAGGGGCGGACGTCGTCGTACGCGGTGCATCCATGTTCGCTCTCCTCGATCGGAGGTGGACCCGCCCCAGGGACGAGACCGGCCGATCTTTCTCAGCGCCTCCGGAGTCCCGGAGGCTTACAATGTAAGATACCCATACAGTGTATGGTTGTCAAGTACAGCGTAAGGTTGTCGACCCTTGGACTTACGGCCGTAGGTTCGCTTCCACAGCGAGGACGAGATGGCGACCCAGACCGAGCCCAGCGCAGCGCCCCGGATCCCCCTCAACAAGCAGCGGGTGCTGGGTGCCGCCGTCGCCCTTGCCGACCGAGGCGGCGTCCGGTCGCTCAGCATGCGAAAGCTCGCCCACGAGCTCGGGGTCGAGGCCATGTCGCTGTACCACCACGTGGCCAACAAGGACGACATCCTGGACGGCATCGTGGACGTCGTCTTCAGCGAGATCGAGCTGCCTTCGGGCGACCCCGACTGGAAGGCGGCCATGCGCCAGCGGGCCATCTCGGCCCGCGAGGCGCTCCTGCGCCACCCCTGGGCCACCGGCCTGATGGAGTCGCGCTCCACCCCCGGTCCCGCGACGTTGCGACACCACGACGCGGTGCTCGGCATCCTGCGAACCGCAGGCTTCTCGGTCGAGCTGGCCGCCCACGCCTTCTCCGTGCTCGACAGCTACATCTACGGCTTCGCGCTGCAGGAGGCGAACCTGCCGTTCGACACGCCGGAGGAGACCGCCGAGGTGGCACAAGCGATCATGGCGGAGTTCCCGGCCGACGAGTACCCGCACCTCACCGAGATGACCGTCGAGCACGTCCTCCAGCCCGGCTACGACTACGGCAACGAGTTCCTGTTCGGCCTCGATCTGATCCTCGACGGCCTCGACCAGGCCCGCCACGTCAGCACCGTCTGACGGGTCACCCCGACCCGGGCGGCGTTCTCAGTGTTCGCCACCCCTTCCGCGGCCTCGCACCAGCACCGATCGAGCCGGGGCGGCGGGCGTGGCCCGACGGCCCACCGCCGGCGCCGGCGGACAGCGATGACGAGCACGACCAGGGCGACGGCCGCAGCGGGGGCGGCGCGGGTCGGTCCGGCGAGGGTGACCGAGCTGGCGGGCAGGGTGGCGGCCCAGCGGGCGACCGCGATCAGGGCGATGAGGAAGGGGTCGGCCAGACGGCAGGCGACAGTCGCGACCCATGGCGCGACCGGGGCTGTGGCCGCGACGATCACGCCGAGCAGCATCGGTCCGCCCGCCAGGGGGAGGCCGAGCAGGTTGGCCGGCAGTCCGGCCAGCGACACCTGGCCGAGCGTGAGGGCCAGGGCGGGGGCCGCGGCGGCCTGCGCACCAAGGGTGACGCCGACGGCCGTCCGGGCCCGCTCCGGGATCCACCACGGCAGGGGCCTGGCGGCTGCCGGGCCGAACCACAGCACGCCGGCCGTCGCGGCGACCGAGAGCTGGAATCCGAGCGCGCCAGCCAGTCCGGGGTCGGCCAGCAGCAGCGCGACCACGGCCAGGCACAGGGCTCGGCGGCCGCCCGGCCCGCGACCGGTGGCCACCCCGAGCAGCACCAGGCCGGCCATCACGCCGGCCCGGAGCACGCTCGGCTCCCATCGGGTGACGACGACCAGGAGCACCACCAGCATGATCCCGATGGCGGCCACGGAACGGCGGCCGGCACCGGCCATCCCGGCCAGCCAGAGCCCGGCGCCGAGCACCACGGCAACGTTGGCGCCGCTGACCGCCATCAGGTGGGTGAGTCCGGCCGCGCGGAAGTCGCGGTCCAGCTCCGGCGGCAGCAGCGACGTATCACCGAGCGCCATGCCGACCAGCAGGCCGGCCCGTTCCGGGGCCAGGGTCTCCAGCGTCCGCTGGCGAGCTTCGGACCGCACGGCCTCGCTGGCCCGGAGCGCCGGGGAGGAGGCCGGAGCCCACGAACCCATCGTCGGGTTGCGAAGGACCACCGGGGGTCGCCTCCCGACCGGATCGGCCCACCGCGCCCTTCCCACCGAGGCGCGGACCTCCAGCCGGTCCCCGACGGCCAGCAGCTCGCCACCGCCCGGACCCAAGCGACCATCGGTGGCTCGGCGGGTGGGGGCAACCACGACGGCGGCGCGTTCGCCACCGGCCGTACCCAGGCGACCTTCGGTGGCTCGGCGGGTGGGGGCAAGCACGACTCCGGCGCGTTCGCGGGTTCGCCAGGTTCGACCGTCGAGCTGGATGCGGTCGATCGTGAGGACCACCCAGTGGCCGCCGTAGCGGAGCCGGCGCGGCTCCTCGGCGACGGTTCCCCCCAGTTCCAGGCGCTCGGGCTCCCCGACCCGGCCGAGGAGCATCCCGCCCCGGACCGCCGCCACCCGCACCGAAGCCGCGGCCGCCCCGGCGGCCAGCAGGGTCCCGAGGACGAGGATCCCGGCGGCGGAACCGCGGCTGCGCCTGGCCCCGCCGCGGGACTGGCGACCGCTCACCAGGCAGGCCACGGCTAGGCAGAGCGCTGCCGCGACCCAGGCCGGAGCCACGGCGAACCGGGTGCCGACCAGGACCCCGGCCGCGGTGGCGGCCGCCAACGCCACGCCATCCACATCGGGATCCGCAGGCTGGATCGCGGTCAACCGACGGTCACCAGGTCCTTGAGCTGGTCGAAGCGGCGCTGGCCGATGCCGGGGACCTCGAGCAGCTCGTCGACGGTGGTGAAGGGATGGGCCGAGCGGTAGGCGATGATGCGACCGGCGGTGACCTCGCCGACACCGGGGAGGGTGTCGAGCTGTTCGACGGTGGCCGTGTTGAGGTCGAGCGGGATCGCCGGACCTGTACCGGCGGTTCCGGCGGCTGGCGGGAGCGCGGGGGCTGGTTCGCCGTGGCCGGGGACCCGGACCTGCTCCCCGTCGGTGAGCTTGCGGGCCAGGTTCACGGCGTCCAGGTCGGCGCCTGAGGTGACGCCGCCGGCGGCTCGGATGGCGTCCTGGACCCGGCTGCCGGCGGCCAGCCGCACCAGACCGGGGCGGCGGACGCGTCCGGCGACGTGGACGGCGACCCGGCCGGTGGCTGGCTCGTCGGGGGCCGCCCGGGGCAGGGTCTGCGCCGGGGCCGCCTCGGCGGGACCGGCAGGCAGGCCGGCCAGCCGGGGCGTCGCACGAGCCCAGACCGCCCCGGCACCGAGCAGCGCGGCCAGCGCCAGCACGGCGACGGCGGCCCGCTGCCGGCCGGCACCAGCGAGGAGCGCGCGGAACCGGGCGGCGCGGCCGTCGGGTGGCAGGACGAACGGGGGTGGCTGGGACATGGCGCTCCTCGCGGCTGGCGACTTCGGCAGGCGCGAAACCTAGCCCCACCCGCCACCCACCGGATCGAGCTGTCCACACCCCCCGCCTCCCCCGGCCCAGGACCAACCCGCCATGCCCAGCCCAGGCCCAACCCGCCATGCCCCAGCCCAGGCCACCGTGTCGGGGCCCGGGATCAACCCGCCGTGCCCCGGCCCAGGACCGACCCGCCGTGTCGGGGCCCGGGACCGACCCGCCGTGTCGGGGCCCGGGGTCAACCCGTCGTGTTCCGACCGGGGACCCCGACACGGCGGGTCGGGGACCGGTCGCGGCCCGACCCTAGCTTGGGGAGGTCGGGGTCGACCCGGGTCCTCAGCGGGTGACCAGGTTGACGAGCTTGGGTGGGACGACCACGACCCGGACAACCTGGCGGTCGCCGAGGGCGGCGCGGACGCGTTCGGAGGCCAGGGCGGCGTCCCGCAGCTCGGCCTCGGGGGCGTCGGGGGCGACCTCGATCCGGTCTCGGACCTTGCCATCGACCTGGAGCACGCAGGTGACCCGCTCGCTCCTGACCAGGCCGGGATCGAACCCCGGCCAGGCCTCCAGGTGCACCGAGCTGGACTTGCCGAGGACGCGCCACAGCTCCTCGGTGACGAACGGGGCCAGTGGGGCCAGCAGCAGGACCAGCCGCTCGGCGGCGTCGCGCCGCTGGGCCGCGGTGCCCCGGCCGGCGCGGACGGCGTCGGCCAGACCGTTGGAGAGCACCATCAGCTTGGAGGTGGCGGTGTTGAAGCGGAACCGCTCCAGGTCGTCGGTGACCGCGGCGGTGGTGCGGTGGGCCAGCCGGACCAGCTGCTGGTCGTCACCGCCCTCCGGTTCGCCCACCACAGCGTGGACGACCCGCCAGACCCGCTGCACCCAGCGGGCCATGCCCTCAGGGGACACGTCGGCCCAGTCGACGTCGTCCTCGAACGGACCGGCGAACAAGATCGTCAACCGGGCGACGTCGGCACCGTGCTCGTCGATGATCGCCGACGGCTCGACCAGGTTGCCGCGCGACTTCGACATGGCAGCCCCGTTCATCACCACCGTCCCCTGGTTGAGCAGGGAGGTGAACGGCTCGCGGAAGCCGACAAGGCCCATGTCGAACAGCACCTTGGTGAAGAAGCGGGCGTAGAGCAGGTGGAGGATGGCGTGCTCGATGCCGCCGGTGTACTGGTCCACCGGCATCCACCTGGCCACCCGCTCCGGGTCCATCGGCCGGTCGGGGTCAAGGCCGGTGTAGCGCAGGAAGTACCAGGACGAGTCGACGAAGGTGTCCATGGTGTCGGTCTCGCGCCTGGCCGGGCCGCCGCACCGGGGGCAGTCGACGTTGACCCAGGCCTCGGAGGTGGCCAGGGGCGAGCGGCCCTTGGGCTTGAAGTCGGTGATGTCCTCGGGCAGGAGCACGGGCAGCTGCTCGTCCGGCACCGGCACCTCGCCGCAGGCCGGGCAGTGCACGATCGGGATCGGGCAGCCCCAGTAGCGCTGCCTGGACAGCAGCCAGTCCCGCAGGCGGAAGATGACCGCCGGGCCGCCGAGGCCGCGCGCCTCCAGGTCGGCGGTGATCCGCGGGATGGCCTCCTCGGTCGCGGGCAGGCCGTCGTAGCCGTCGGAGTTGACCAGCACGCCCTCGTGGCTCATGGCCTCGACCAGGGTCGCCCCGTCCAGCGGCTCCTCCCCGGCTGGCTGCACCACCACCCGGACCGGCAGCCGGTACTTGCGGGCGAAATCCAGGTCGCGCTGGTCGTGGGCCGGCACCGCCATGATCGCGCCGGTGCCGTACTCCAGCAGCACGTAGTCGGCCGCCCAGATCGGGATCAGCTCGCCGTTCACCGGGTTGACGGCGTGGGCGCCCAGGAACAGGCCCTCCTTGTCACGCTCGGTGGACAGGCGCTCGATCTCGGTCTCGCGGCCGACCCGCTCCCGGAAGGCGCGAAACTCGGGCTCCCGCTCGGTGCCGGCGACCAGCCGCTCGGCCAGCGGATGCTCGGGGGCGAGCACGAAGAACGTCGCCCCGAACAGCGTGTCCGGCCTGGTGGTGAACACCCGCACCGTCTCGCCGGTCTCGGCCACCTGGAAGTCGACCTCGGCCCCGGTGGAGCGCCCGATCCAGTTGCGCTGCATGGTCAGGACCTTGTCGCTCCAGTTGAGCTCCTCCATGTCGTCCAGCAGCCGCTGGGCGTAGTCGGTGATCTTGAAGAACCACTGGGTCAGCTCGCGCTTCTCGACCAGGGCGTGACAGCGCTCGCAGCGGCCGTCGATCACCTGCTCGTTGGCCAGCACGGTCTGGTCGTTGGGGCACCAGTTGACCGGGGAGGCCTTGCGGTAGGCCAGGCCGCGCTCGAAGAACCGCAGGAACAGCCACTGGGTCCAGCGGTAGTAGTCCGGGTCGCAGGTGTTGAGGGTCCGCGACCAGTCAAACGACACCCCGAGCCGGTGGAAGGTCGCCCGCTGGGTGTCGATGTTCTGGTGGGTCCACAGG
>DATHIG010000581.1:0-9170 GCA_035490035.1 Actinomycetes bacterium | reverse complement strand
ATACCGGTCAGGGTTCTTCAAGAAGTCGACCACCTCGGCCACCTCCCGCTTGGCCCCCTCATACCCAGCCACATCCGCGAAGGTGGTATCCGGCCGCTCAGCATCAAACACCCTGGCCTTCGACCGACCAATCCCACCCATGCCGGCCAGCTGGCGCCGGGTCGCCCGGCCCAGGTAGATGAAGATGGCCACGAACAGCAGCAGCGGCAGCAGGCCGAGCAGCACCGAGCCGAGCGACGTCCGCGGCCCGACGGCCTTGACCTCGACATTGTTTTCGTTGAGGAGCCTGGTGAACTCGGGGTCCTCCAGGTTGGTCGGGTAGGAGGACTCGAACCGGGTGCCGTCCTTGAGCTTGCCCTCGATGTGGCCGTCGGAGCCGATCTCCACCGACTGGACCTGACCGTCCCTGAGCTTGTCCTTCAGCCCTGGGGCGTAGGTCAGGTCGGTGACCCGGCCCTGCTCCATCTGGTTGGGGAGCAGCAGCAGCACCAGGCTGAGCAGCAGCCCGATCGGGAGCAGCCAGCTCCGCCAGCGCGGCGGTGGCGGCGGGGCCGGGGTGGGTGGGCGGTCGGGCGGAGGGCCCGACTTCGCCTTGTTGCTTGGATGGCGATGCATCGTAACCGTGGGCTCCTCGCATACGGCATGCTCGATATCTGCCCACGGTAGCGCCGGTTGCCCCGAAACGTGGCAACTGCGGGGGGCTCCGCCCCCCCGACACCGGGTCAGCCGCTGTAGGGGACCCGCCGGTCGGCCGGGACGTCGGCCAGGCGCGGGTTCTTCTGGTCACGCTCGGAGAGCACCGGCTGCCCTTCCGGCCAGGTGATCCCGAGGTCGGGGTCGTTCCAGGCGACGCCCAGCTCGTCGGTGCCGTCGTACTCGCCGGTGACCAGGTAGCTCATGACCACATCGTCGTGGGCGTAGAAGCCGTGGGCCACCCCCTCGGGGATGTAGATGGCGAGGTCAACGCCGCCGCCCTGCTGCAGGGTGGTGTGCTTGCCCTCGGTCGGCGACCCGATGCGGGTGTCGAGCAGCACCGTCGTCACCTTGCCCTGCTGCACGAACCACAGGTCGGCCTGGCGGCGGTGGTAATGGAGGCCGCGCAGCACCTTGGGGGCCGAGTCCGACCGGTTGCCCTGCACCATCGGGGTGGCAAAGGGCAGCCAGGAGCTGCGGTAGGTCTCGAGGAAGCGCCCGCGCTCGTCGCTGTGCACCTGTGGACGGATCAGCCAGACGCCTGGGATCTCACTCGACTCGACGACGTCCGCCATCCCTGCCCCCTCCTCCCCCGGATGGTGCCATCGCGTGAGGCTACTAGCGGTGACCTGCGTGCGCAAAGCGTGACGCCAAGGCGGCGCGCCTTCTAGACTACCGGCTCATGGGATCGTTCGAGCGTTTCAAGACGAAAACTCATTTCAACTCGCTCAAGCGGGTCGTCGGCATCACCGCGCTGGCCGCGCTGGCGGTGAAGCTGCTGGTGGTCGCCCTGGCCACCGCCGCCGGCGGGGGCACACCCCTGGATCTGCTGGCCCGGGTGCCGGCCGGCGTCGCCGACCTTGGCGCGGCCCTGCTGGTGTTCGAGGTGCTCCGCTCCCGCCGGCCCTTGCAGCTGGCCGTCCGCTCGGCGGTGCTGGTGGCGGTCAGCCCGGTGCTCCTGGTCGCCTCGGGGATCCACGGCGACCCGGTTGGCGTTGCCGTCGCCCTGCTCCTGCTGGCCATGTACCTGCTGGTCGACCGGGACGCCCCGCTGGTCGCCGGCATCGCGCTCGGGATCGCGTCCCGGATCGAGCCGATGGTCCTGCTCGCCGCCCCGGTGGCCATGGCGGCGGCCACCATCGGACGGGCCGACGGTCCGGAGCCCGACCGAACCGCTGGGCGCTCCCGGCTGGTCCACTTCACCGGCGCCCTGGCCGGCGCGCTGCTCGCCGCCTGGGTGCCGGCGCTCGCCTGGGACTGGGACTCGCTCACCACCGGGCAGGGCGGCGGCTCGGCGCCTGGCGGCCTTGGGCCGGGCTGGGTGCTGACCCTGTCGCCGGACCGGGGTCTGGCCGGGTGGCTGCTCGGCCCCGGTCGCCCGCTGGTGCTGGCGGTGGCCGTGCTGCCGGCCGTGGTGTGGGTGCGGCGCAGGCCCCGGCGGGTCTACGCCGCCGTCGGCCTCGCCCTGCTCACTCCCCTTGCCCTCAGCCCAGCCTGGTCCCCGAGGGACCTGGTCTGGCCGGCGGTGTTCGGCTACCTGGGGGACGCCAGGTGGGCCAGCATCTACGGCGCCGTCGCCGGGGCCACCCTGCTGTGGACCTCCACCTGGTGGGGTTCGGGCCTGCCCTGGCACGGCGCCGTCACCCCCGGCGCGGTCCCGGCCGGCTCGGTGGCCGGCCTCGGCCTGGTGGTCTGGGTGGTGCTGTGCTCCTGGCTGGTGCTCGGCTGGCGCACGGTCGCGGTCGAGGCCAGGCAGCACGGGTCGGGCCGCCAGCCGCGGCCGGCCGCCGGCGGGCAACCGGACCGGCCGGAGGATCCAGCCCGCCGGCCGCCCGCTTCCCTACGACCCACGGCTGCCCAGGGGCACGGCACTAGCCCCTCCAGGCGGTCTGTGAGCCTGCCGAAGTAGTAACCCGGGGCTATGGGCCCCGACCCGAGCTGGCGGCTCGCGGAGCGCCAGCCCCGCCAGAAGGACGGTCCTGAAGGTGCTCGAACCCGGCATGGAGCTGCTGCTGTTCCGCCTCGGCGACCGCGGCTACGCCTCGCCGCGCGAGCGGGTCCGTGAGGTGATCGACGTCGGCGCCGGCCAGCCGGCCGTGCCCGGGCTCTCCTCGTCCAGCCTCGGCGGGCTCGGCGGCGGCCAGCGACCGGTCGCCCTGGTCAGCCTCCGGATCGCCCTCGGCCTGCCCGACCGGGGGCCCGAGGGCCGCATCCTGGTCGTGGCCACCCGACACGGCCCGGTCGGCTTCCTGGTCGACGAGGTGGTGCGGGTGATGCGCTACGACCCCGCGTTCTGCCGGCCCCAGCCCAACCGCTTCACCAGCGGCTACGTGACCGCCAGCTTCCAGGCCCTCGGCGGCACCTGGCTGCTGATCGACTGGGACGCCATCCGGCTCCCGACCGGGATCACCACTCCTCGCTAGGATAGGGATGACGCCATCCCGAGGAGTGCCGTGCCCAGCGACCCGACCAGCCGCGAGTTCCGCGACAGCGTGGGCATGTTCACCACCGGGATCACCGTGATCACGGCCAGGTCGGAGCGGTTCGGGCACGGCATGACGGCCAGCGCCTTCTCCTCGGTCTCGCTCGACCCGCTGCTGGTGCTGGTCTGCGTGATCCACGACGCGGTGATGCACAAGGTGCTGGACGAGGTCGGCCGCTTCGCGGTGTCGGTGCTGGCCGCCGACCAGGAGGACCTGGCCAGGTACTTCTCGGACTCGGGGCGGCCGATGGGAATGGCCCAGTTCCTGCCGGTGGCCTGGCACCCGGGCCCGGTCACCGGCGCCCCTCTGCTGGCCGGCGCCCTGGCCTACCTGGAGTGCGACGTCGAGGCGGCCTATGACGGCGGCGACCATACGATCTTTGTCGGCAGGGCCCGCTGGGTCGAGCGGGCCAGGGCCGACGGCGACCCGCTGCTGCACTTCGGGGGCCGCTACCGGCGCATGGAATCTCCGTAAGGCGCGACCCGGCCCGCGGCTCGAGGGAGCGACCACCGTCTCGCAGGAGGTGCTCTACAGGAAACCGAGCTGGCAGCTGCTGTGCGTCAGCGGCGCACCACGGCGAGGGCGGCCAGCCCGAGCAGGCCGCCCAGCAGCCAGAACGGGGCCGAGACCCCACCGGCGCCGGCGACCAGGCCGGCCGCCGCCGGGGTGGCCACCTGCCCGAAGCGGTTGCCGGTCAGGCGGATGGCGAGCGCGGTGCCGCGGGCGTCGTCCGGCACCGCCTGGACGACCATGCTCATCGTGAGCGGCTGCCCGATGCCGAGGAAGAAGCCGGCGGCGGCGAGCAGGACGGCGAGGACGGGGGTGCGGCCCGAGATTGGCAGGGCCGCCGTCAGCAGCGCCGAGCCGGCGGCGCTGACGGCCAGCAGCCGGACCCGGCCGAGGAGCCGGACCATCCAGGGGATCAGGACGCGCGACAGGATCGAGGTGGCGGCGCGCAGGCTGAGCAGGGCGCCGACCACCCCGGGCCCGATCCCGCGCTGCTCCCCGAGGACCGGCAGATAGGCGGTGAGCACGTCGACGGTGGCCAGGATGGCCAGGCTGGCGAAGATCCCGGCCGGCACACCCCTGGCGCTGATCAGCTGGCCAGCCCGCAGGGCACGCGCCGCCCCGCGCTCCGGCCGCGCTGTCCGTCCCCGTCGGTCGACGCGCCAGGAGGTCGGGAGGGCGAGGGCCACCAGCCCCGCCGCGACGAGGAAGCCAACTGTGGTCGCGTCTTCCAGCGAGCCGTCGCCGGCCGAGGTGAGGACAAGCCCGGCCAGCGCCGGCCCGACGAGCTGGCCGAGGGAGGCCGCGGCGGCGTACAGACCGAAGTCCCGGTCGTGCAGCGCGTCAGCGGACTGGCGGGCGATCAGGCTCTGCCCGGCCAGGGTCAGGGCGAGATGTCCAAGTCCCAGCACGGCGCTGGCCAGCGCGAGCCCCGGCAGGGTGCCGGCCAGCCCCAGCAGCGCGCAGGCCACCGAGGCCAGGGCGATCCCGCCGGCGAGCAGGAATCCCGGCCGCCAGCGGTCGGTGGCCCGGCCGAGAGGCAGGGCGACCACCAGCGGGACGAGGGCGAAGGCGGCGGTGATCAAGCCGACGGCCCGCGGGTCGGCCCCGAGCGCCAGCGCCCGGTAGGAGGTGACCGGACGGGCCAGGAACAGGGCCGCCTGGGTGAGCACGACCCCGGCCAGCACCCTGGCCAGCCATGGTGGAAGGTTCGGCGGCGCCCTCACACGACGACGACGCCGTCTTCGTCACTGTAGAGATGCTCGCCGGGGCGGAAGGTCGTGCCGCCGAAGCTCACCGGGACGTCGACCGTGCCGGCCCCCAGCTTGGTGCTCTTGCGCGGGTTGGACCCGAGCGCCTTGATTCCGATGTCAAGGCCGCGCAGCGCCTCCACGTCGCGGACGGCGCCGTTGACCACCAGCCCGGCCCAGCCGTTGGCCTGCGCCAGCCCGGCGATCAGGTCGCCGACCAGGGCCGTGTGCAGGGAGCCGTCGCCGTCCACGACCAGCACGGCGCCGTCGCCGGGCTCGGAGAGGACCCGTCTGACCAGCACGTTGTCCTGGAAGCAGTCGACCGTCCGGATCGGCCCGTGGAAGCGTGACAGCCCACCGAACTGGCGGAGCTGGAGGTCGCAGCTCTGCAGCGCCTCCCCGTGCTGGTCGACCAGGTCTGCCGTCCGGAAGTCCATCCCACCGTCGATCCGTTCCACGGTCCTCCCGGCCCAGCGTCGGCATGCTTGTATGCAACTGTACGCGGCTGGCAGCCGAGCAGGCTCAGGAGGTGCGCCAGCGGTAGCGCCGCTCGGGCCGGCCAGCGGCCCCGTACCGGAGCCGCACCTTGACCCGGCCCGTCTCGGCGAAGTACTCGAGGTAGCGCCGGGCGCTGATCCGGGACAGGCCGGCCAGCTCGGCGCACTCCGATGCCGAGAGGTCGGCGGTGGCCTCGCAGAGCACGTTCCTGACCAGCTCGGCGGTCTCGGTGCTGAGCCCCTTGGGCAGCGGCTTGGACAGGGTCTTGGCGCCGAAGGCCCGGTCGACGTCCGACTGGGCTGCGGCCGAGACCCCGGCGAGGTGGTGGTAGGTGGCGGCGTAGTGCTCGAGGCGCTCGCGCAGCGCGTCGTACTCGAACGGCTTGATCAGGTAGTTGACCACCCCTCCCCGCAGGGCCCGGCGGACGGTGTCGACCTCGCGGGCCGCGGTGATCACCAGCACGTCGACGTCCGGGGTCTCGGCGCGGAGCCGCTCCAGCACCTCGACGCCGCTCCGGTCGGGCAGGTAGATGTCGAGCAGCACCAGGTCGGGATGCAGCTCGTGGACCGCCCGCAGCGCATCGGCGCCGGTATGGACCACCCTGACGACCTCGAACCCCGGCGTCCGCCCGACGAACGCCGCGTGGATCTTGGCGACCATGAAGTCGTCGTCGACGACCAGGGTGGAGATCACGGCCTCGCCCATGTGGAGAGGGGAAGCTCGGCGGTGAACACGGCGCCGTCGTCGTTGCGGACGCTCACCCGGCCGCCGCGGCGCGAGCAGACCATCCGGATGAGCGCCAGACCGATCCCGCGCTGGCCGTCGGCGGTGGCCGCCTTGGTGGTGAAGCCGTGCTCGAACACCTCCTCGGCCAGCTCTGGGGCGACGCCGGGCCCGGAGTCGCGCACCTCGACCAGCACGCTGCCGTTCTCGTGGGCGATCTCGACCGCGATCCAGCCGCCGGGGACGTGGCCGATGGCGTCGAGGGCGTTGTCGACCAGGTTGCCGACCACGGTGGTCAGGTCGGCGGAGAGGAGCTGGTCGACCCGGCCCAGCCTGGTGCCGTCGGAGATCCGCAGCTGGACACCCTGTTCGGCCGCCTGGCTGGCCTTGGCGATGAGCAGGGCGGCCACGGAGGGGTCATCGACGTGCGAGGTCACCTTGTCGTTGAGCCGGCCTTGGGAGCGGGTCAGCCGGCTGACGTAGCGCACCACCTCGTGGTACTCGTCCAGCTCGATCAGCCCGGAGATGGTGTGCAGCTGGTTGCTGAACTCGTGCGCCTGCGCGCGCAGCGTGTCGGTGGTCGTGCGGGTCACGTCCAGCTCCCGCTGAAGGGACACCAGCTCGGTGCGGTCGCGCAGGGTGGTGACCGAGCCGATGGCCCTGCCGCGTGACGAGATCGGCGCCCGGTTGAGGACCAGGACGCGCTCTCCGAGCAGCACGATCTGGTCCTGGCCTGCGTCCGTCCGGCGAGCACGTCGTGGAGGCGCCGATCGACGCCCAGCTCGTCGAGCGTCCTGCCGACACTGTCCGCCGGCAGCTCGACCAGCCGCATGGCCTCGTCGTTGACCAGCGTGATGCGATGCTGGGGATCGAGGCCGATGACCCCTTCCCTGATCCCGTGCAGCATCGTGTCCCGGTGCTCGGCCAGCCTGGCGATCGCCCTTGGCTCAAGGCCGAGCGTCTGCCGCTTCACCCGCCGGGCCAGCAGCAGCGAGCCGGCCACGCCGAGGAGGCTGGCCACGCCCAGGTAGGTGAGCAGGTTGGGCACGGCGCTCTGGAGGCTCTCCCAGAGGCCCGGCGTATTGGAGCCGACGGCCACCAAGCCAACGATGGTCGCGTTGTCGTCGTCCATGACCGGCGCGTGCGCGGCCACCGACCTGACCCCGCCCTCGGTGACCACTCCCTCCCACCCCCGGCCCTTGAGCACGTTGCTGCCGTGCAGGTCGAGGAGGCGGCCGACCTGGCTCGGGTCGGTGGAGGCCAGGATCCTCCGATCGGTGCCGGCGACGATGGCGTACGACGCGTCGTCCTGGTCGCGGTTGCCGTCGACGATGGCCGCCAGCAGCCCGCGTTTGGTCGGGTCGTGCAGGTGCTGCCGGACGAAGGGCGTGGCCGCCGCCCGCTCGGCGGCTGCGATCACCCGCCGTCCCTGGACCTCGCGGAAGCCGGCCTGCGCCTGGGCGATGGAGACGGCGGCGACAGCGACCAGCACGACCAGCACGATGACGAGCTGGAGGACGAGGAGCTGGCCGGCGAGGGAGACCTTCCTGAGCATGCGCCACCGCCTGCGCCGTGCGCCCATGTGACGGGCTGTCGTAGCTGCAGTCTATCCCCGACGACGCGGGACACGAAGCCGTTTGAACCCGACCACAACGAACACAATCTCCCTTGCGAACGAAATCGGGACATCGGGGGATGGTGGCGCTTACCATCCGCCAAACGTCCAACGAGGAAAGGACGGCAAACTGTGCGTACTCGCGCGTGGGCCCGTCTGCTGTTCGTCGCCATGGTGGTGGGGCTGGTGGCCACGGCCTGTGGCGACTCCGGCGGCGGAGGCGGCGGTGGCGGTGGCGGTGGCGGTCAGGTGACCGGGCTGGAGATCCTGGTCGGCACGGCCCCGGGCGGTGGGTTCGACCAGACGGCGCGGGCCGCCGCCAAGGCCATGGAGGACGCCAAGCTGGCCCGCAATGTCCAGGTCCAGAACCTGGCCGGCGCCGGCGGCACGATCGCCTTGCAGCGCCTGGTCAACGAGAAGGGCAACGGCGAGGTCCTCCAGCAGATGGGGCTGGGCGTGGTCGGCAGCGTCTACACCAACAAGTCCAAGGCCACGCTCGAGCAGACCACGCCGGTGGCCCGGCTCACCGAGGAGCCGGAGATCGTCGTGGTCGACAAGGACTCCCCCTACCAGAGCTTCGACCAGCTCCTCCAGGCCTGGAAGGCCGACCCGGGCAAGGTCTCGGTCGGTGGCGGGTCGTCCCCCGGGGGTCCTGACCACCTGGCCCCGATGCTGATCGCCAAGACGGCCGGGATCGACCCCAAGCAGGTCAACTTCGTGTCCTTCGACGGCGGCGGGGAGCTGCTGGCGGCCGTGCTGGGCGGCCAGGTCGGCTTCGGCGTGACCGGGGTCGGCGAGACCAAGGACCAGATCGAGGCCGGCGAGGTCCGGGCGCTGGCCGTGACCAGCGCCGAGCCGGTCGAGGGCCTGGACGCCAAGACCCTCAAGGAGCAGGGCGTCGACCTCGAGTTCACCAACTGGCGCGGCTGGGTCGCCCCGCCCGACCTCCAGGGCGGCGACAAGGAGGCGCTGATCGAGCTCGCCACCAAGATGCACGACTCCCAGCAGTGGAAGGACGCCCTGGCCACCAACGGCTGGACCGACGCCTTCATCACCGGCGACGAGTTCGGCACCTTCATCACGTCCGAGAACCAGCGCGTCGGCGACGTGCTCGGCGAGCTGGGGCTGAAGTGAGCAGCCTCTCGGAGCGCCTCCGGGGGCGTTCCGAGCTGGGCGTCTGCGTGCTGCTGGCCGCGCTCGGCGCCCTGGTCCTGTACGACGCCTCGAGGATCTCGACCGAGTTCACCCAGCGGGGCCCGGTGGGCCCCGCTGCGGTGCCGGTGATCGTCGGCGCGGCCCTGCTGGTCATCGCCGTGTTGCTGGCCAGGGACGTGCTGCGGGGCGGCCATGGCGAGTCGGAGATGGGCGAGGACATCGACCTCAGTCACCCCAGCGACTGGC
>DATHIG010000580.1:0-3820 GCA_035490035.1 Actinomycetes bacterium | reverse complement strand
CCGCGACCAGGAGCGGGGGGTGTACGACCTTGGCGTTTAGGCTCTCGTACATCGCCGTCGAGGCCTACCGGGGATTTCGCCGCAACCTGCTGCTGGCCGTCTCCATGGTGATCATCGTCGCCATCAGCCTGACCCTGTTCGGGATCGCGCTGCTGGCCGGCAAGCAGGTGTCGCTGTTCGGCGGCTACTGGTCGGACAAGATCGAGGTGTCGGTCTTCCTCGCCCCCAAGGTCCCGGCCGCCCAGCGCGCCGCCATCCGCCAGCAGCTGGAGGACACCTCGGTGGTGGAGCGGGTCTACTACGAGTCCAAGGAGGACGCCTACGCGCGCTTCCGGGACCAGTTCAAGGACTCCCCGGACATGGTCCGCAACGTCAGCCCCGACGTGCTGCCCGAGAGCTACCGGGTCAAGCTCAAGGACCCGACCCAGTTCGCCCAGGTCCACGACCTGTTCTGCTCGGGCAAGTTCAACGACCGCGGCAAGGAGGTCTGCAACCCGGGCATCGACTCCGTGATCGACCAGAAGAAGCTGGTCGAGCGCCTGTTCGCAGTCCTCAACATGCTCAAGAACTCCTTCTTCGTGCTGGCCGCCGTGCTCGGCATCGCCGCCGTGGTGCTGATCGCGGTGACGGTGCGGGTGGCCGCGTTCGCGCGGCGCAAGGAGACCCAGATCATGAAGCTGGTCGGGGCCAGCAACACCTACATCCGGCTGCCGTTCCTGGCCGAGGGCGTCGTGGCCGGGCTGCTCGGCACCCTGATCGCGTTCGGCCTGCTGCGGGCGGGCATGTTCTACCTGGACCGGGTCCGCAACCAGGTGTCGATCTTCCAGATCCTGCCTGCCGTCGGCATGCGGGAGTTCTACGCCTCCTGCTTCGTGCTGCTGGCCCTCGGAGTGGTCGCCTCGGCCCTGGCCAGCCTGCTGGCGCTGCGCAAGTACGTGCGGATCTAGGGCGGGGGCGGCGGTTCCTCATGCCCAGGCGCGAGCCACCGGGCACGGTGGCGACCAACCGCCGTGCCCGCCACGACTACGAGATCCTGGAGACCTTCGAAGCCGGTCTGGTCCTGCGCGGCAGCGAGGTCAAGACGCTGCGTGAAGGCAAGGCGTCGCTGCAGGACGCCTACGCCAGCATCGAAGGCGGCGACGTGATCCTGCACATGCAGATCCCCGCCTACTCCCACACCGGCTACGAGGGCCACCAGCCGACCCGGCCGCGCAAGCTCCTGCTGCACCGCAAGCAGATCGACCAGCTGGCGAGCCGGATCAACGAGCGCGGCCTCACGCTGGTCCCGTTGCGGATCTACTTCAAGAGCCAGCTGGTCAAGGTGGAGCTCGGCCTGGCCAGGGGCAAGCGCGCCTACGACAAGCGCCAGTCGCTGGCCAAGCGCGACGCCGAGCGGGAGATGGCCCGGGTCCGCAAGGCCCGCACCCGAGGCTAGACCGCACCGCCGAGCGGGAGATGGCCCGGGTCCGCAAGGCCCGCACCCGAGGCTAGACCGTACCGCCGAGCGGGAGATGGCCCGGGTCGCAACGCCTGCACCCGAGGCCCCCGGTGGGGGGAGCGTAGCGGACGGCCGCGTTGCGTTCTCCCGCCTGTCCCCAGCCGGTTCCGGATCTGCCAGTTTGTTCGGTTTGTGCGTGGAGTGTTCGCTGGGGCGCCATTTCGACCACCCGACCGGGCCACCTCTCCCGGCTACCGCTGTGGGGACAGGCAATCCGAGACGCCGAAGAGGTGCCTGGTCATGGCGGATATCCGGCAGCTCGATCCTGCTCCACCCACGGTCGGTCGCCGGCTGTTCCTGGCCGGCGCGACCGGCGCCGCCGCCCTGCTCGCCTCCCAGCGTGTCCGCGGGGCCTGGGCCGCCCCCGGGGCGTGGCCGGACAACCCGTTCGCCCTCGGCGTGGCCTCCGGCGACCCGACCCCGAACGGGGTCGTGCTCTGGACCCGGCTGGCGCCGCGGCCGCTGGACCCCGACGGCGGCATGCCGGCCAGTGCGGTGCCGGTCCAGTGGGAGGTCGCGACCGGCCCGCGCCTGCGTGACGTGGTCCGTCGCGGTCGGGTCGTCGCCACCCCGGCCCTCGGCCACGCCGTCCACGTCGAGGTGGAGGGGCTCGACCCGGGCCGCCACTACTGGTACCGGTTCCGGGCCGGCGGCCACCTGAGCCAGGTCGGCCGGACCAGGACCTGCGCCGACCCGCGCGTGCCCCTGAGCCGCCTGGCGCTGGCCTTCGTGTCCTGCCAGAACTTCGAGAAGGGCTACTACACCGCCTACCGGCATCTGGCCGAGGAGGACCTCGACGTGGTCCTGCACCTCGGCGACTACATCTACGAGAACCCTCCGCGGCGCAACCTGCCGCGCCGCCACGTCGGCGGCGAGCCCACCGACCTGCCCGGCTACCGGGTCCGCCACGCCCTCTACAAGACCGACCGCGACCTCCAGGCGGCCCACGCCAGCCACCCGTTCGTGGCCACCTGGGACGACCACGAGGCCGAGAACGACTACGCCGGCCGCCACCCGGTCGAGGGCGGCGACCCGGCCGCGTTCCTGCGCCGGCGGGCGGCCGCCTACCGCGCCTACTGGGAGCATCTGCCGCTGCGGCGTCCCCCACGCGGCGCCACCATGCCGCTGCACCGCCGGCTGCGGTTCGGCGACCTGGTCGAGCTGAACCTGCTCGACACCCGCCAGTACCGCGACGACCAGCCGTGCGACGAGGGTGACGGCGGCGGCGGCCGGGTGGTCACCTGCCCGGAGCGGGTCGACCCCCGCCGCACCATCCTCGGCGACCACCAACGGCGCTGGCTGCTGCGCGGCCTCGACCGCTCGCAGGCCCGCTGGAACGTGCTCGCCCAGCAGGTGGTGATGGCCGAGCTGGACCTGCACCCCGGTCCCGGCCGCGCCTGGTGGAGCGACGCCTGGGACGGCTACGCCGCCGACCGCGACCGCATCCTCCGGTTCCTGTGGGAGCGCCAGCCGGCCAACCCGATCGTGCTCACCGGCGACATCCACGCGTTCTTCGTCAACGACCTGCGCCTCCCCGGCCGCGGCCCGGACGCCCCGGTGGTGGCGACCGAGCTGGTCGGCACCTCGATCAGCTCCGGGGCCAGCAAGAGCACCGGCTTCAGCAGGCACCTGCGGGACAACCCGCACGTCCGCTTCTTCGAGAGCCGCCTGCGCGGCTACACCCGCTGCACGGTCATCCGCGATCGCTGGTATGCCGACCTGCGGGTCGTCGACACGGTCGAGCGCCGGGGCGGTCCGGTCCGGACCCTTGCCCGCTTCGTGGTCGAGAGCGGCCGGCCGGGCGCGGAACTGGTCTAGAATGGGAAGCGTTGACAACAACATACGGGGGTGCCTGGGTTCGACCGTGACGGATCGATCCAGGGGAAGCGAGCCGGAGTTCGCGGGGCTCCGTACCAAACCGCGAAAAACACAAGCGCCAAGCCTAACTACGCGCTCGCAGCCTAAGGTTACTTAGGCAGCCGTCCGCCGCTCCTTGCCTGTGGGAGCGGGTCGGGCGTCGATAGCAGGCTCACCCGAGGCGGGATGCCAGCGCCCGCCGCGGGAACACCTTAGCTGGCTAGGACCCGGGAGCGTCGCCACCGGACAGCCCGGGTCCGAAGCTCAACCGGCGGCTGCGCTCGGAGAAGCCCTGGAACGACGCCGCGGGACGGGAGTTCGAGTCTCCCCACCTCCACAGACTTCTAGCTTGCTGATTGGAGGCGGGCTGCTGGGCAGCGTGCGAAGATCATGCATGCTATCCTTACTTGTGTGCTCAGGTAAGGAGGGGTGCGATGGAGATCGCGGCGCGGCTGACATCCAAGG
>DATHIG010000579.1:0-2140 GCA_035490035.1 Actinomycetes bacterium | reverse complement strand
CGGGCAGCTGTTCACCCAGGTCGGCGGGGCGGTGGAGACCGAGGACAACTTCGGCTTTGCGCTGACATCCGGCGACTTCAACAACAACGGCGCTGCCGACCTCGCCGCCGGCGCCCCCGGGGAGACCGTCGGCACCGCCAGCAGGGCCGGGGCAGTGAGCGTGCTCTACGGCTCAGCGGCCGGCCTGAGCAGCACCGGCGGCCAGCTGTTCACCCAGGTCGGCGGCGCCGTGGAGAGCTTCGACGCATTCGGCTTCACGCTGCAGTCCGGTGACTTCAACAACAACGGCTTTGCCGACCTGGCCGCCAGCGCTGTGTTCGAGGCTGTCGGCAGCATCTCCAACGCCGGGGCGGTGAGCGTGGTATACGGCTCGGCAGGTGGGCTGACCCGTACCGGTGGACGACTCTTCACCCAGAACAGCCCCGGAGTGCTCGACAGCGCCGAGCAAGACGACCGCTTCGGTGATGCGCTCGCGACCGGTTGACCCTGCTCGGCACGGCCTGGTGGCGTGGGGAGAACTCCCGATCGGACGAGCCGGCGACCGCTCGTAGCGTTCCTCTCAGGAAGAGGGCCTGATGAGCGGGAGGCGAGGATGCCCGAGCGTGAGCTGGAGCACATCGAGACTGTGGTGATCGGTGGCGGCCAAGCAGGCCTCTCGGTCGGCTACCACCTGATGAGACGAGATCGGCCGTTCGTGATCCTGGACGCCAACCAGCGGATCGGCGACGCCTGGCGCAACCGCTGGGACTCGCTCCGCCTGTTCACCCCCGGCCGCTACAACGGGCTGGCGGGGATGCCGTTCCCCGGCCCGGCCCACTCGCTCCCCACCAAGGACCAGGTGGCCGATTACCTGGAGGCCTATGCGGCACGGTTGGAGCTGCCGGTTCAGAGCGGCATCAGGGTGGACCGACTGTCCAGGAACGGGGACCGGTTCGTGGTGACGGCGGGCGAGCGGCGATTCGAGGCCGACAACGTGGTGGTCGCCATGGCGACCCACCAGGTCCCCGGCTGCCCGGATTCGCTCCCGATCTGGATCCCGGAGTCGTCCAGCTCCACGCCGGCGAATACCGGAACCCCTCGCAGCTGCAGGAAGGCGGCGTCCTGGTGGTGGGCGCGGGCAACTCTGGAGGCGAGATCGCCCTCGAGGTCGCCAGCGGACATCCGACCTGGCTGGCGGGCAAGGAGTCCGGCCATGTCCCGTTCCGTATCGACGGCCCGGCGGCACGGTTCATCTTCCAGCCCCTGTTGTTCCGGTTCATCGGCCACCGCGTGCTGACCGTGGACACGCCGATCGGCCGCAGGATGCGCCCAAGGCTCCTGTCCCACGCGGCGCCGCTGGTCCGGGCCAAGCCCAAGGACCTCGCCGCCGCGGGGATCGAGCGCGTGCCCAGGGTCGTCGGGGTGCGCGACGGGCGCCCCCTGTTGGAGGACCAGGGAGTCCTGGAGGTGGCCAACGTCATATGGTGCACGGGGTTCGGTCCGGACTTCTCGTGGATCGACCTCCCCGTCCTCGGGGAACAAGAGCCGTTGCACCACCGCGGGATCGTCGCCAACGAGCCCGGACTGTACTTCGTCGGCCTGCACTTCCTCTACGCCATGTCGTCCGGGTTCCTCCCCGGCGTCGGGAGAGACGCCGAGCACATCGCCAAGCATCTCACCTCGCGTGAACCCGCCGACCGCCCCCCCTTCACCAACTCGAAGACCCGACGCTGATCACGACATTGCCGATTTTCTGCCCCGTCTCGACATACCTGTAGGCCTGGACGATCTGGTCCAACGGATACCGTCTGTCGATGAGCGGCTTGAACGCTCCAGACTCGACCAGTCCCTTGAAATACCGCACCATCTCCTGGTCGTCCCTGGGAATGGGAAACATGACCCTCTTGCCGCCAAATAGTGGCGTGATGAGCGCCAAGATCGGATTCTGGGACAGCGGACCCAGATCCGACGAGAGATAGATCCCGCCCGGTTTCAACAGCCGCTTGCACCGGCCGAACGAGCTCTTGCCCACCGCATCCAGGACCACGTCGTAGGTCTGGGTGTCCTTGGTGAAGTCCTCGGCCGTGTAGTCGATCACCCGGTCGGCGCCCAAGCCCCTGACCAGCTCCACATGCTCGCTGCCGCAGACCGCGGTCACCTT
>DATHIG010000578.1:0-9197 GCA_035490035.1 Actinomycetes bacterium | reverse complement strand
CATCGCCGTCAACCTGGCCATCGGCGTCGCCATCGGCGTGTCCTACGGGCTGCTGTTCCGCCGGCTCGGGCAGGACGTGAACTGCGCGCTCGGCTGGGGGCTGTCCTACGGGTTCCTCTGGTGGGTCCTGGGCCCGCTCACCCTGCTGCCGGCCCTGCTCGGAGGCGATCCCGAGTGGACCGCGGCCGCGGCCGGCGGGGCGCTCTCCGCCCTGGCCGGGCACCTGGTCTACGGCGGCTGCCTGGGGGTCGCCTTCCATCTGCTCGAGGCGCCGTTCGGGGTGCCGTGGCTGGCCAGGACCCGGGCCGAAGCCGTGGCGGCCCGCCGCCGCCGCGAGGAGCTGCTGGCCGCCACCCCGGCCCTGTCCGCGCTGCTGCTGGCCATGCTGCTGACCCTGCTGGTGGTCACCACCGGCGCCTGAGCCTCAGGCTCAGGCTGAGGCTGAGGCGTAGAGATCCGGGATCCGGGCTGTCCCGCCTGTTGGCGGAAGGTCGGTTGTCCGGCTCGAACAGCTGGTAGACGGGGCCGGGAGGTGCCGGCCAGGCCGATCAGCAGCCGGGTCAGCTGGCCCGCTCGAACAGCTGGTAGACGGGCGGGAAGGTGCCGGCCAGGCCGATCAGCAGCAGGGCCATGGTCAGCAGGAAGCCCTTGGAGAGGCTCAGCTCCCGGTCGCGCAGCCGGAAATGCAGGTTCACCCAGACGATCAGGTAGATCAACGCCGCGACCGTCGCCTTGCCGGTCAGCGGACCCGACGGGGCATACAGGGTGAGGAGGTCGGCGAGCTCGGTCGATGCCGTGGAAGCCACCGTGAGCAGGCCGAGGGCCGCGCAGCCGGCGCCTGCGGCGACGGTCGCGGCCACGATGCCGCCGTTGGGTTCGGTCTCGCTGGCCTGCATCATGCGCCTCCTGGAAGGTCGGGGTCGAAGTCGCCGGAATGGCGGGTGCCCGGCCATGGCAGGACCGTGGCCGAGGTCACGGGAGCCCGGTCGCGGCCGGCCGTCGAATGCGTCCGCGGGCCGGCCGTCGGGTGCGTCCGCGGGCCGGCCGTCGGGTGCGTCCGCGGGGCGTCTGCGAGCGTGCGTCGGATGCATCGGCGGTCGGTCGTCCTCCCTCACCGCACCGTGACGGCGCCCTCCATCATCTGGAGGTGATACTTGCAGTAGAACCGGTAGATGCCCGGCTTCTCGGGCGCGGTGAAGCGGATGGTGGTGGTGGCGCCGACCGGCAGGTTCTTGGCCACCTTGGCCGGCGCGAAGGTGAAGTTGTGCTGCATGTAGTCGGCGTTGGCCACCTTGACCTCGACCTTCTGCCCCGCCGCCAGCAGCAGGTGCTCGGGCATCCAGATGAAGTTCACGGCCTTGTCGGGCAGCTTGGGAACGGTCATCACGACCACGCCGTCGCGCGGCGTCACCGGGGGCGTCTTGTGTGCCGTGCCGCCATGGCTGTGGGCGCCGGGGTCCTGCGCATGGACCGCGCCAGCCGCGGCGGCAGCGGGGTTCGCCGGTGCCGTCCCCCGGGCCGAGATGGCCCAGCCCGCCGTGCTGACCAGCGCGACGGCGAGCAGGACGACGACCAGCCATGGGGGACGCTGCTTGGACATGGGACCTCGCTGGGGGAGCGAGCGGATCTGGAGGGGAACTCCGGCCACCACCGCCGGATTCCCACCAGTTGCCGACCTGCCGGTTGCCATTGCCCATCACCGTCCACTTTGACAAGTATGCGACGATGACGACGGTCGGGACACGAGCCGGGAGGGGTGCGGATGGCGATCCGTGAGGCCACCACGAGCGTCGAGGAGCCGACAACGGCCCAGCCGGCACGGGGGCGGTCATGGCGCCGCCGCCGCGACCTGCGCGCCGGCCCCTTGCCGGCGGCGGCCACGGAGCAGTGGCAGGACACCGAGGCCGCCCTCACCCAGCTGTACCGCTACGCCGAGGGCCGGGCCATCGACGCCGCCGACTGGTACCTCCAGGACAAGCGGGGCAAGCGGATCTGGACCCGAGGCCTCCGCCTGCTGGTCATCCTGCTGGTCACCGCCGGCGGCCTCCAGCCCCTGCTCGACGCCGCCGTTCCCGGTCCCAGCCGCACCGCCTGGGGTTATGTGCTGCTCGCCCTGGCTGCCGCCTGCATCGGGTTCGACCGCTTCTTCGGCCTCTCGTCCGGCTGGATGCGCTCCATGACCACCGCCCAGGCCCTCGAGCGCCGGCTCGAGCAGCTCCAGTACGACTGGGCCGCCGAGTGCGCCCGGAGCGCCTCGCGAACCGTCGACCCCAAGCAGGTCCAGGCCCGCCTTGCCCTGCTGCGGACCTTCTCCGAGGAGGTCGCCGTCCTGATGCAGCAAGAGACCGCCGAATGGGTCCTGGAGTTCCAGAGCAACCTGCTCAGGCTGGAGACCTCGACGGGCCGCGGTTCGTCGGGTGCTGCCCGGGGTCGCCCCGCGACCGGGCGGGAAGGGGACGGGTCGCGGGTCCCGGGTGGAGAGGGGTCGCCCGCACCATCGGCGCCGCCGACGGGTCGGTAGGATAGGCGGTGCCGACGAGGACCAGGAGGAGACCCGACCTCATGCCCACCGACCACGGACCGGAGCTGGAGGCGCTGCGCAAGCGGCTCGCCGACGCGAAGGAGTTCCTTTGACCTGGCGGGCAAGGAAAGGGAGCTGGCCGGGCTGCGGGAACAGGCGGCCGCGCCCAACCTGTGGGACGAGCCGGAGCGGGCCCGCAGGGTGATGCGCCGGCTGGCCGCCGTCGAGGGGGACCTCGAGACGGTGGGCCGGCTGCAGGGGCAGCTGGAGGACCTCGAGACGCTGAACCAGCTCGCCCTGGAGGAGGACGACGACTCGGTGGCGACCGAGCTCAGCCACGGCCTGAACGCCCTTGCCGTGGCCGTCGACGACCTGGAGGTGCTGGCCCTGCTAGGCGGGGAGTTCGACGACCGGGACGCGATCGTCACCATCCACCCGGGGGCCGGGGGGACCGAGTCGCAGGACTGGGCCGAGATGCTGTGGCGGATGGAGGTCCGCTGGGCGGAGCGGCGCGGGTTCAAGGTGACCGTCAACGACTACCAGGAGGGCGACGAGGCCGGCATCAAGTCGGTCACCCTCACGATCGAGGGCCCGCGGGCCTACGGGCTGGTGTCGGCCGAGACCGGCACCCACCGGCTGGTCCGGATCTCCCCCTACGACCAGGCCAAGCGGCGTCACACCTCGTTCGCGGCGGTCGACGTCATCCCGGTGCTGGAGGACGAGGACACCCCCGAGATCGACGACGCCGACCTGCGCATCGACATCTACCGCTCGTCGGGGCCGGGCGGGCAGGGGGTCAACACCACCGACTCGGCGGTGCGGATCACCCACCTGCCGACCGGGATCGTGGTCGCGGTCCAGAACGAGCGCTCCCAGCTGGCCAACAAGACGATCGCGCTCAAGATCCTGGCCGCCCGGCTGGCCGAGCGGGCCCGCAAGGAGCGGGAAGCGCAGCTGGCCGCGCTGCGCGGCGAGCGCGGCGACATCGCCTTCGGCAGCCAGATCCGCTCCTACGTCCTCCACCCCTACCAGATGGCCAAGGACCACCGGACGGGTGTGGAGACCGGCAACGTGCAGGCGGTCCTCGACGGCGACCTCGACCAGTTCGTCGCCGCCGAGCTGCGCCGCCGGGCCACCGACCACAGCTGACACCCCGAGCCCGGCGCCTCGTAGACTACGGCCGTGCGACCTCGGCGTGGCCTGCCCGACTCCTCGCTGCTCGCGCTGCCGGGCGCCCCGGCGGTCGCGCTCGGCCTGCTGGTCGGCGTCTACGTGCTGGTGTTCGGCTGGCTGACCTGGGCCCAGCAGGCCAACTTCGGCACCTTCGGCTACGACATGGGCCTGTACGACCAGGGGATCTGGCTGCTGTCGCGGTTCGAGGACCCGTTCGTGACCATCCGGGGGCTGTACTACTTCGAGCACCATGTGAACCTGATCACGGTGCTGTTCGTGCCTGCCTACTGGCTGGGAGCGGGCCCCCACTTCCTGTACCTGGTCGAGACGGTCTGGATGGCGCTGGGTGCGGTGCCGCTGTTCCTGCTGGCCCGCGACCGGCTGCGCAGCGGCTGGCTGGCCGTTGCCGTGGCCGCCTGCTTCCTGCTGTACCCGTCGCTGGAGTGGATCAACTGGTGGCACTTCCACCCGGACGCGCTGGTGATCACGCCGCTGCTGTTCGCCTGGTGGCTGGCGACCAGGCGTCGCTGGGGCTGGTTCGCGGCCACGGTGGCGGTCGCCCTGGCCTGCAAGGAGGACGCGGCCCTGGCCGTGCTGGTGCTCGGCCTGGTCCTGGCCGTCCGCGGCGAGCGCCGGGCCGGCCTGCTCACCGCCGCCGCCGGGGCCGGCTGGTTCCTGGTGGCCACCAGGCTGGTGATCCCGGCCGCGGGCGGCGGGGACGGACCGTTCTACCAGGAGCTGTTCCCCGGGTTCGGGGACTCCCTCGGCGAGATCGTCTGGAACATGGTGGTGCACCCGAGCCGCCTGATCGAGCTGGCCACCAGACCCGACCGGCTCACCTACTACTGGCAGGTGCTGGCCCCGGTGGCCTTCTTCCCCCTGGCCGCCCCGCTGGTCCTGCTGATCGGGGCGCCGCAGACGGTGATCAACGTCACCTCGGGGCATGCCTTGACCCACGACTTCCGCTTCCACTACACCGCCATCGTCCTGGCCGCGGTGTTCCTGGCCACGGTGGAGGGGATGGCCTGGGCCGGCCGCGGACGGACGGCCCGCCGGGTGCTGGTGGCGGCGCTGCTGGTGGCCTCCGTGGTCGCCAACGTCGCCTGGTCGCCGTCGCCGCTGGGCCGCCAGTTCGACAACGGCATCTGGGCCAGGGCGGAGCCGCGCCACGCCACCGTGCGGGCGGCGCTGCGGCTGGTCCCGGTCGACGCCGGGGTGTCGGCCTCCTACAACCTGGTGCCGCACCTGACCCACCGGGTCTACGCCTACGAGTTCCCCAACCCGTGGAGGGTCGCCAACTGGGGCGCCCGCGGCGAGAACCCGCCCGACCCCGACACCGTCGACTACCTGGTGGTGGACGAGCGGCTCCTCGGCGACCAGCGGCCGTTGTACCAGCGCTTGGTCGGCCCCCAAGGCGGGTACAGGAAATTGTTCGAGTCCGACGGCATCGTGGTCGCCAGACGAGGCGATGCAGATTCGTGACGTGGCGGCCGGGCCGGACCGTCGGGGATGCGCTAGGCTTGACGGCCCGTGCCCGCATCAAGGAATGGGAGCGCGTTCCTGAAGCTCATCACAGGTCTCTACCAACGCTGGCGTCACCTGGCCCACGAGCTGGCCAAGTTCGGGATCGTCGGCGCGATCAACACCGTCCTCGACTTCGGCCTGGCCAACCTGCTCTACCTGGGGTTGGGCTGGCCGGCGATGGGTGCCAAGACGACCTCGGTGGCGGTGGCGGCCACCTCCTCGTTCTTCATGAACCGGCACTGGACGTTCCGGCACAGGGCCCGCACCGGCCTGCGCCGCGAGTACACCCTGTTCTTCCTGCTGAACGGGGTCGGGCTGCTGATCGCCAACGCCTGCATCCTGGTCGTGGAGCAGGGCTTCGGCAAGACCGGGCCGCTGTGGTTCAACATCGCCCAGCTCGCCGGCCTGGCCCTTGGCATGGTGTTCCGGTTCACCACCTACAAGCGGTTCGTGTTCGTGTCGCCGGAGCGGGCGGCGGCCCGCTCGCTGGCCGAAGGGTCGGTGGCCGAGGTCGACGACGGACCGGCTCACCCGGCCGGGTCGCGGACCGGCGTCCCGTCGTAGGCTCCCCTGGCGGCCGCTCGGCGCACCCGCCACACGTCGGCCAGCATCCGCAGCGCGTCGCCGCCTAGCCGCACCCTGCTGCCCTGGCGCTCCTCGGCCCTGACCGGCACCTCGACGACCTCCAGGCCGAGCCGGCTCGCCAGCAGCAGCACCTCAGCGTCGAAGGCGAACCCGTCCACCCGCGCCTGACCGAAGATGGCCTCGGCGGCCACGCGCCGGAAGCCCTTGAGGCCGCATTGGGTGTCGTGGAAGGGCAGGCCGAGCAGCAGCCGCATGACCCGGTTGAACACCCGGCTGGCCAGCTGGCGCAGCGGCGGCCCGGCCCCGGCATGCCTGCCACGGCGGGCGCCGATGGCCACCGGGGCATCCTCGAGGGCGTCCACCACCCGGTCCATCTGCTCGGGCCCGTAGGAGCCGTCGGCGTCGGTGAACACCACCAGCTCGCCCTGGGCGGCGTGGATGCCGGTCCGCACCGCGTAGCCCTTGCCGTGGTTGTGGATGGTTCGCACGACCCGCACCCGTGGGTCGACGACCGCGATCTGGTCGGCGATGGCCGAGGTGCCGTCGGTGGAGCCGTCGTCGACCACCACCAGCTCGACCTCGGCCCGGCCGGGCGGGAAGTGGGCCAGGTAGGCGGCCAGCGTGCCCGGCAGCCGCTCGGCCTCGTCCCGGCAGGGCAGCACGATCGACAGGGCCGGCGGGCCGGCGAGCCGGTCGGTCATGGGGCGGCTCCCTGCCGCTCCAGCACCACAACGCCCTGCCGGTCCAGGGCGGTCCGCCAGGCCGGGTCGGCCTGGAGCTGGTCCAGCAGCTCCCGGTCCTGCTCGCCGAGCAGGTCCCGCTGGACGACCACGAACCGCAGCTCCTCGAGGGCCCGCTGCGGGTGCTCGTCGCCGGCCAGGCCCCAGTTCACCGCCCTGAACGGGTTGGGGAACTCGTAGACCCGCACCCGGTGGGCCAGGTGGGGGACCAGGTTGTACTGGGCGCTGACCGGCGCGCCCGGGTCGACCAGAGCCAGCGCCTGCCGCCGTGCCTGGTCGGCAGGGCTGGCCTGGATGGCCACCGGGTCGCGGGCCCACGGCGCCGGCCCGTAGCGCCAGCCGGTGTACCCGGCCACCACCACCAGCAGGACCAGCAGGGGAGCGAGCAGCGGCCGCCGGGCCGCCCGGACCTTGGCCAGGCCGGCGACCGTCCCGGCGGCCAGCAGGGGCGCGGCGGTGGCCAGGTAGTGGAAGCGGAGCTGGTGGTGCTCTGGCTGCACCGCGGCCAGGTTGAGCAGCAGCGGCGGGGCCACCGGGAGCAGCCACCTCGGGGCCAGCAACGGCAGCCCGAGCACGGGCAGCAACACCACCAGCAGGTAGAACAGGCCGTCGTTGGCCAGCCCGGTCTGCAGCGCGTGGCCGGCCATGGTCGGCAGGCCGCGCAGCAGCGCCCGCGGCCCAGACCCGGCGATGCCGTAGTCGGTCTCGAACAGCCGCGTGGCCCGGCCGGCGTGCAGCGGAGCGAGCGCGTAGGCGGCGACCAGGAACCAGGCCAGCCCGGCCCCGGCGGTCCGCCACCCGACCGCTGGCCGGCCGCCGAGCACCAGCAGCAGGCCGAAGCCGGCCACGATCAGCCCGATCTCGTCGCCGCACAGCGCGGCCAGGACCAGCAGCACCGCCATGGCCCGGTGGCGCCGGCGGTCGGCGGCCAGCACGGCCAGGGCGAGCAGCCCGGCGGCGATCGCCTCGGGATGGAACTGCCAGCTGATCGCCCATTGCATCCCCGGGTAGGCCAGGTAGGCGACGGCCACGGCCAGCCCGGCCGCGGGATGCCCGAGGTGGCGGCCGCCCAGCCGGTAGACGACCACCGCCGGCACGGCCAGGAACACCACCTGGAGCAGCAGCAGCAGGCGCGGGTCGGCCCACAGGCGGTACAGGGGCGCGACCAGGGCCATGATGTAGGCGGCGTGCTGGCCGAGCAGGTCAAGGCCGCGGACGGTCACGAACGGCGCGCGGGGGCGTGACAGCAGCCAGGTCCCCTGGTCGTAGATGCCCAGGTCGAAGCCGTAGGTGCCGAAGTGCTGATGGGCCGCCCAGGTGGCGCGGACGAACGCGACCACGAACACCGCGACGGTCACGCCGAGGGCCACCGAGCACAGGGTCGGTCCCGAGGTCCGGGTGGCCGCGACCAGCCGGCGGCCCAGGTCCAGCAGCGCCCGCTCGAACCCGGCGGCCCGGCTGCGCCGCGGCGCCGGCGCCGGGGCCGGTGGGAGCTGGCCGGCGCGGGCTGGCACGCCGAACCGGCCGAGCCGGCGCGGCAGGCTGCTCCCGCCCGGCTGGGCCAGCAGCTCGACCTCGGCGGCGTGGTTGAAGGCGCCGGCCGCCAGCGGCCGGGGCAGGCCGAACGCCTGGGCGTGCCGCTCCGGGAAGTCGGCAGTGTCGTCCAGGTCGTACAGCTGCAGGTTGGGCAGGACGTCGGCCGCCTCCTCGAGGGCGGCCACATCGGCGTCGCCGGCCGGCCGGTCGACGGCCAGGGTCAGCCGGCAGCGGCCGTCGCGGTCGAACGACACGGTGGCGGCCCGCTCCTCGTCCAGTGGCAGGTCGGCCGCGGGCAGCCACTCGCCCGGCCACGGCGGCGGGGTTGCCGGCCTGGCCGGCGCGACCTGGGGCGGCATTACCATGCCGATCCTGCTTTCATGGCGTCCAGCGACCACGACCCGAGGAGGCAGCGCTGGCCACGATCGCGGCCTTCGCCCGTGAAGGGCTGACCGCGGCCCGCACCCGTACCGTGTGGGTGCAGCGCGGCCTCACCGTGCTCGCCTTCGGTGCCATCTACCTCGTCCTTCTCAAGACGCTGCACGGGAACCTTATCCTGACCCGGACGACGGCGGCTGGCGGCGACATGGGGTCCCACCACTACGTGGCCACCTTCCTGCGCGAGGAGCTGCTGCCGCGGGGACGGGTCACTGGCTGGGCGCCGGGCTGGTTCGCCGGCATCCCCATGCTGACCTTCTACTTCCCGCTCCCGTACGTGCTCATCGCCCTGCTCACCATCCCCATGGGCGACCAGGTGGCGTTCAAGCTGGTGACCGCCCTCGGCCTGTTCGGGCTCCCGGTGACCTGCTGGGGGGCGTTCCGGGTGCTGCGCCTGCGCGAGCCGGCGCCGCTGCTGGCCGCCGGCGCGGCCACCGTGTTCCTGTTCATGGCCCAGGTCACCCCCAGCCAGCAGTTCACGATCTGGGGCGGGAACATCGCCAGCACAATGGCCGGAGAGTTCCCGTTCTCGATCTCCTTCGCCCTGCTGCCACTGGCCCTGGCCGTGCTCTGGCGGGTCTGCGAGGACGGCAAGGGCTGGCGGGCCGCCGCCGTGCTGGTCTCGGCGCTGGTGCTCAGCCACATCCTGACCACCATCGTGCTCGTGCTCGGGGTGACCG
>DATHIG010000577.1:0-4005 GCA_035490035.1 Actinomycetes bacterium | reverse complement strand
GGCGCTGACGGTGTTGGCCGTGCCGCCGTTGGCCGCTCGCATGGAGATCCTGCACGTCGGCCATCCGGGTGACACCGCTCGGTGGATGGCGGCGTTCCTGGCCGCTGCGGTGCTTGCCCTGGGGGTGTGGCGGTTGGGTCGGCTGCCGGTGGTCGTGGGGTTCTTCACCGCCGAGCTGGGGCTGCAGGCGCTGCGGCTGCTGGCCGGCCAGACCAGCCTGGAGGCGGTCGAGATCCCGGCCACCTCGCTTGGGCTGTTCCTGCTGGCCACGGTGGTGTTGGCCGACCCCCAGCTCACGCCCAGCCGCGCCGTCCCGGCGGCGTTGGTCGGCGGGTTGGCCGGCGGGATCGACGTCGCGTTGCGGGCGCTCGGGACGCCCTACGCGCCGCTACTGGCAGTGACGATCGCCCTGGCCGCCACCACCCCATTCCGGTCGATCAGGCGCGGCGCGGCTGGGGACGAGACCACCCAGCCGCTCGCCGACGGAGCTCCAGCACGCGGCCAGGCCCACCGAAGCGGAGACGGGCCAGGCTGATCCACTGCGGCGATGTGATCTCCCGGTCTCTCGCCACGTCCCTATCCGTCCGGCCCTGCGTGGGCTGGTCGGCCGCTCATCATCTTGAGCACACCGCCACCGCCGTCGGATGCGGCGATGCGACCCTGCCGGCCGGAGTCTCCGCCCGGCTGTTCGGCTCGAGCACCATGATCACCGCCAAGCGGCCAGGGCTGGTGACGGTGCTCGCCAAGCCCGCCTTCCGGCGCCTGGTTGTCGCCCAGACCGGCTCCCGCTGGGCCGACATCTCTAACACCGTCGCCCTTGCTGGCGGCGTGCTCCGGTGGTCACCAGGAGGATCCGTATGCCGAGGCAATTCAGCGCTTCGCGGGCGCAGCGGTTGCGCCTCTACTGGGACGACCACGCCCTCTTCCACGACAAGCAGATGGCCTTCTGGGAACGGCGCTGTTCGGCGACGGCCGCGCCTGGGTCTGCAGCCAGGTCACCGGCAACGTCCTCGAGGTGGCCATCGGCACCGGCCGCAACCCCCCTACTACCCCCACGGCATCCACCTGACCGGGATCGACTTCAGCCCCGTGATGCTGCAGTTCGCCCAGCGTCAGGCCGACCGGCTCCGCCGCCAGATCGACCTGCGACTCGGCGACGCCCAAGCACTCGACCTGCCCGATGCCTCCTTCGACACCGTGGCCTGCACCCTGTCGCTGTGCGCCATCCCCGACGAGCAGCGTGCCGTCGCCGAGATGAAGCGGGTGCTACGGCCGGGCGGCCAGCCGCTACTGCTGGACCACGTGGCCGGCGCGCCGCGGTGGGTGCGGGCGATCCAGTGGCTGCTAAAGCTGCTCACCAGGCCGCTCGGCGAAGAGCATCTCCGGCGCCGCCCGCTGCTGCAGGTCCAGGCCGAAGGGTTCGACATCCAGCGGCGCGAGCGCGCCAAGCTCGGCATCGTGGAACGGCTCACGGCCCGCAAGCCGCTCGAGCCGACCCCGCCCCCCTGACCGCCGTTACAGCTGAGGGGCCAAGGACGCCATCCCGACCCAGAGCGCGGTCAGGGTGAGGAGCCGGCCGCCCGGACACGCCGCGCCGAGGAATCCGCGACCCCACGCGCCGATGTGATGGCCGAGGCTCACAGGGAGAGCCACACGGGCAGGCCGAGCCGCAGAACGCTGCCCGCGGCGGTCCTGACCGGCCATGCCGCCCGGCGCGAGCCCGCGGAGGCGGCACCCGGTCAGGCGACACGACCGGCTCACTACTGGGAAGGCCGGCAACGCGCCGCTCATCCGATACCACCCCGAGTAGCAACCAGGGCAGGCTGAGACTGCCCGCCGAAGGCGACACCGGCCGAAGTTCCGCCACGGCGCGGCCGCTCCACTCCCCCGGGCATAGAGCCCTCCTGCATCGCCGGACCCGCGGACCGCAAGCGCCTGAACGCTAGACCAGCCGCAGGTCGCGCAGATGACGGCCAAGCGTCACGGCCGCAATCTCCTGGAGCGAGCAGACGGGCGAGCCGACGTCGCCCTTCCCGATCAGGAGGCTAGCCTGGGCTGTCCAGCCTCGGAGTGCGCAGGTCGAAGTAGCGCAGGTCGGTCATCAGGCTGGAGAACTCAGCGAAGCTCGGGTCGGACTCGGCCGGCTGCTCCCGCTCGAACCGCCGCGCCTCCTCCTCGGAGGTGAAGTACACCGTCTGGGTGAAGTCACCGGACCGGTCGGCGTGCTCGGCTACGGTCATGCCTAGGATGTGGGGGGCCTGCTCGGCCATCTGCTGCTCCATGGCGCGGCCGAGCTCGGCCAGGCGCTCCATGTCATCGCTGTGGCCCTGGATCACCTGGACGAAGCCGGCCTGGTCGGACCCGCCGTCCTTGTAGGTATACACGCGGGTCGAGTCGTGGAAGGCGACCTCAGCCAGGTGCTTGGAGGCCTGGTTCCACCAGGCGTCCTGCTCGGGCCGGTCGCTGTTGCGGCGAGCCAGCTCCTCGGACGCAAACCGAACCACGGCGATGAACTGGCCGTCGTCGGTCACGCCCGAGGTGGAGCCCAGCCAGCCTTCGGTACCTTGCTGGAGCTCGGCCGTCCACCGGTCCAGTTCGGCGCGGATGCCGTCCGGATTAGTGGCATGGCCCTGGATAACCTGAATGAACATGCTGCCCCCTCGGCGATGGCCGGACGTCGGTCGGCCAACTGTAGCCGCGTGCTGGGTCTGGTCAAGAGGCAAGGCAGGCGAACCGGACAGACCGCTGCACAGCAGTGATTCGCCCCCAGCGATGTGGCCTCACAGGCAACCTGTCAACGACGGGGCTTGAAGAGCCGGCGGCTTCGCCCGAGTCTCCTCACCCAGGTTCGCCTCGGCTCGGCAACCGCGGATCCGCTGCAAGGCAGCGGTATCTGGTCATTCCTGCTACGTAGCAGACCGCCCTGGACGCGGCCTTGCTTGGTCACCTAGCGTTCGGGCGAGAGTGGACCCGGTAGTCCGGCCCTGCCCGGGCTTGGCCGTAAGCCGGTGGCCCTCGATGATCACCACGGCTGCCCGTCCGCCGCGCAGCGGACAGCACTCGGCGAGCGTCGAGGTGATGGGCATGGTCCGCGGGCAGGTTCGATCCACCGGTTCTCGGCCTTGGCCCGCTGCGGCGTTGCGGGCGTCCGCTTGCAGCATCCTGTTCGCCCTGGGCGGTTTCGCCGTGCTTGCCTGGTTCCTGACCGTCCGCCAGGCACGCCGTGGCTCGATGGGCATGGAGGCACTGTTGCATCTGGCCGAAGGGCGGCGCCGGCGAGTAGCAGAGTGGAGCCTCTCCCATCAGCGGGCTGTGAAAGCATCCAAAGCTGTCAATCGCAACGGGCATCCGCTGCGCTCAGGCCTCCCAGTGGAGGCCATCGAAGACGCTGACGCTAGATGCAATAGTGCCCTGCCGACCTCCACGGGCCCGGCACGAGCCCGGATCATGGACGGGCTTGGCGGCATGACCCTCTGGAGGGGCGTGCAGCACTGATCGACCTTGGCACGGGTCGCTGAGCCGAGCTGGATCCTACCGGCCCACGCAGCCCAGGTTGTGCTCCGACACGCTGTCGTATATCGTCCGCTGCGCCGCGAATCCCCCCATCGCAGCAGGAGCGGCGGAGCATCGCACAGCCAGGCAGCCGGCCCCCACCGGCTGCTGGCATTCGCGTTCGCCGCCTCCGCGACAGCACAGGAGGTCAGCTTTGCTCCAAGCTCGACGGGTTCCCCTGCGTCGGCAGTTGGCGCGCCTGGCCGCCATCGTGCTGGTTGTCGGCTTGATGGTGGCGGGATCGACGTTGCTGGCGGCTGGCAGCAATCCAGTCGCAGCCAGCCCGCCCAGCGCACCGCAGCTGCAACAGCGGCTCGAGGACCTGAACAGGCAAGCCGATCAGCAGGTCGAGGACTACCTGCAAGCTCAGCTGGCGGTCCGGCGGACACGGGGCTCCATCCGGAACCTGGAGGAACAGCTGGCGGGCGTCCAAAGGCAGCTCGCCGACGCCCG